>CAIJEA010000429.1 GCA_903819605.1 uncultured cyanobacterium
ATTGAAAAATTAAATCGGGCTGATAATCTTGCCGTTGGCGCAGACAGGCAACTCAAAGATTTGGCGCTTAACTACGGCTACAAGCTTAGTTACGAACGCCGTAAGCAGATCGAAGGATCGATTAAAAAGTTGAGAGATGCGATCGCCAAAGAAGATGATGCCTTAATAGATCGCGCTCAGTCAGAGTTGCAAGAAGCTCTCTATGCATTGTCGAGTGAACTCTATGCTGAAGATGAATATTACGAAGATGATGACGACGACCTATTTGGCGGCATCCTCGAAAGTATTGGCAGTTTCGCTAGTCGCAACAAGAGAGGCAAGGACGAAGACGATCGCCGTCGTCCCAACACCAGAGTTTCCTACGATGACGATGACGACTGGATGTAAAAAATCAGACAAAAGATAAAAGGCGGCGCAATGCGCCGCCTTTTATCTTTTTGCTATGTGTGGTTTAAGCATCTTAGCGATTGTAGTAAGTTAAGAGAAAGTGATAATAGTACATACTCTTAACTCATCTGATGAGAATCTAGGATCAGAATCTAGAAAACCTGCGATCGCCATATATTCATAATGATTAGATCATCTCTATGACTGATTTTGTAACTCCAAGACCAACAACCCCAATCGCTGACCTCTCAGCGATCGCCTCACAAAAATCACGGTTACAATTACCGCGCAACCTTAGCACCTTTGAGACATGGGGATTTGGCTCCACAGGACTTTTACTGTGGTTTGGCGTAGCACCATCTATGCATATTGAACTAGGCGCAAAAGCAATTTGGGTTTGGATTCCTAGCGCGATCGCTGCCGTATTGCTCAATTTACAAGTCAAGAGATTGGGAATGCAATGGCAAGATATCTCAGGCGGCACACCTAACTATGCGGCACGATTGCTCAAAGAGCATCCATTCATCGCCCGCTATGGGGCGATTGGCTACTGGCTGGGATGGGTATCAGTGCCAGCAATTAACGCAATTATTCTGGCTGATTTGATCAAATCAATCTTATTGGATTTTAAACTGGAAAGCCCTGATGGATTTTTACGGGTTGCTTTTATAATATTGCCTTACATCGTTGCCTTTAGTGGAACGCGATCGCTAGCAATTTTTCAAGCATTCTTTATTGTGCCTGCGGTAAGTTTACTAATTGCTTTTTGTGTTGGTGGACTAAGTTGGCTAACTTTTGCCCCAAATAGTCCAGGAATCTTGCCAGCATCAGGGGTTGACGCACCATCATTTGTACTATGGGCAAAGTGGTTTTTTGTTGCGGTCTATGCAGTCTATGGGTGCGAAACTGCTTCATCGTTTGTTGCAGAGAGTCGTCGTCCCGATCTAACGTTGAAATGTTTAAAATTCATGGCGATTCTGATTCCCGTCGTTTATGTCGGCGGCTCTTGGATTTTAGCAAGACTTTCAACCGATCCTCAAGCTGGAGAAAATACATTTTTACACCTATTAACGGCTGCCAAACCTTTTTGGGGTAGTTCTGCCTCTGCATTAATTACTTTTTTAGTTGCCGCAGGATGTTTGCTAAGTTCAGCAACTGCCGTATCCAATTCGCCGAGAGTACTCTATCAACTGGGTTTAGATCGGCATCTCTCACCCTTATTTACTTTATTTACTAACCGAAATGTGATTGGTCATGGCTTAGTCGCAACTTTAATTATGAGTTTGCTCTGTCTATTATGGGGAGATGTCTCGCGGGTAGTGATGATCACAGGAACAGGTTATCTAGCGAGCATGATGGCGGTACATTTAGGAATTTGGCTAAATCGCGATCGCGCCGAGGCTCTATATCCCTATTGGGCACTCTTGTTTTTAGCGATCGAGTGCGTGGTGCTAGTTGTAGGGGGTATAGCTTGGAGCTGGCTAGATTTACTCATTGGCTTAATCTTGCCGATTTTTTTACTCGGTATAGATGCTCTAACCCGAAGATTGCCCTTCTCCATTTTTCAGGTGCAATGGTGGAAAAAGTTTTATCGACGCAATACTTCGAGCAAATCTTTCGATTTTATGATCGTCCAAACTATCACAATTATTATTTTGGTATGTGGTAGTACAGGACTTGGTTGGTTAGCCCATAAATTTCTAGAACAGCAATTTGAACATGAAGACAAAAATCTCAACGATCCATTTCTACTTTTATTGATAGTTGTAGCATTCATTGGCATTGCGATCGCCTGTTGGACTAGCTTACCGCAGGTTCTCGAAATGGGAGAGGCAAAACAAAAATCCGAACATTTATTTACTGCTGCCTTAGATGCAATGTTGATCGTCAACAATAAAGGAGAAATTTGCCAAGTAAACCCTGCGGCGGAATCGTTATTTGAGCTTGATGCCAAGGAACTAATCGGGAGTCAACTTAGCGACTTGATTTATGGAATTGATTACGATCCTGCACTATGGGATGGGATCAGCGAAAGAACTTTGAAAAATATTTATCACTATAATACTGAGACAAAAATATCTTGTGTAGTTGAAATTGCTGTATCAGAATATTTCAATCAATCCGACTTCGTACAGGAGTATATTGCCATTTTGCGTAATGTTTCAGATCGCAAATATGCTGAAATCAGAATCCAAAAGAGTTTGAAGGAGCAGCAACAGCTAACTGAACGAGCAACTGAGCAAGCAAAAGAATTAGAAACCGTACTCCAAAATCTGCAAAATACCCAGTCTCAGTTAATTCAAACTGAAAAAATGTCGAGTTTAGGACAGTTAGTTGCGGGCGTAGCCCATGAGATTAATAATCCAGTCAACTTTATCTACGGCAATCTCAAACATTCTGTAACCTATAGCCAAGACTTATTGGAATTAGTAGATCGCTACCAAGCATGGGAAAAAAGTCAAGCAAACCCTCCTAACCCTGAAATCCAATCCTTTATCGAAGATATCGATCTAGAGTTTTTACGTGAGGACTTACCTAAGGTTCTCCATTCGATGAAATTAGGGGCAGAGCGGATTCGTCAAATTGTACTGACGTTAAGGAACTTTTCACGCCTTGATGAGGCGGATATGAAGCCGATAGATATTCATGAAGGTATTGACAGCACCTTACTTCTCTTACAAAACCGAATTAAGAACAACCCCGATCATCAAGAGATTCAGGTCATTAAAAACTATGGTGAACTTCCGCTTGTAGACTGTTTTGCTGGACAGCTTAATCAGGTGTTTATGAACATACTCAGCAACGCGATCGATGCTTTGCTAACAATAGAAAAAGAAGGAGCATTCTCAGGTGATGTCAGCCCAAGCATCACAATCTCCACTCAAAAAGTCAATACGGACTTTGTGCAGATTAGCTTTAAGGACAATGGACATGGCATCTCTGAATCCATTAAAGAAAAGATTTTCAATCCCTTTTTTACTACTAAACCAGTTGGAGAAGGAACAGGACTAGGACTCTCAATCAGCTATCAAATCATTGTTGATAAGCATGGCGGCAAAATTCAATGTCTATCTGAAGAGGGAAAAGGAACCGAGTTTTTAATCGAAATTCCGTTGGCAAGACCTGAAAGCTAGAAAGTATCACAAGTCAATAGCTATGCAGTGCTTTGCATTGCATAATTGCAAAATGGCTTTCAAGTGGCAGATTTTCCATACAATCCCACCTATTACGATAGACCAAGAAACATACGATCGCATTTTTAAACCGCTTGAGAGGACTTATCAGGGTGGTTCGTATATCGAGTTACCAATCCCTCAAGATTTATTTCCTACTTTAAACCAGTTCCCTAGAGTGTTAAAGAGAGAATAGCTAATGAATAGTCAACTTTGGAGTCAAGTCAAAACTAAGTATTAGCTTGGGAAGTTAATTTACGGAAAAGTGGAATTTCATGCACCTTTTGGAGTGTTTATCGATATTGGGGATGAGAATGTAAAGGGAATTATCCAGATTCCAGATTTTTTGGATAGTGGTGCAATGACTCCAGAAATGTATCCTGAGATTGGTTCACTTGTTGGATCGGTTGTGGTTGGCTATACTGAAGACGATCGCAATCAAGTTTGGTTAAGTGTTAAGCCAAGCGTGTTGCAAAAGTCTTTGGTTAAGCTGAGAGTACCAGTTGCTAGTCAAACCTAGATAAATAGAGATTTTTGAAAAAATGAAACTTTTTACTGTTGGTCATTCAAATCACAGCATCAAGACTTTTATTGAGCTTTTACAAAAGCATGAGATTACGGCTTTAGCTGATGTGCGATCGCGTCCCTATAGTCGTTATTTGCCGCACTTTTGTCAATCGCCGTTAAAGGATCATTTAGAGGCTGACAGAATTCGTTATATATTTTTAGGTCAAGAGCTAGGCGCAAGACCTGAAGACCAGAGTTGCTATGTTGAGGGCAAAGCTCTGTACGAGAGAATTGCGACGACTGACTTATTCACAGAAGGGATCAGAAGAATATTAAAAGGTGTGAAAAGTCGGCATAGAATCGCGTTGATGTGTGCTGAGAAAGACGCTCTAACTTGCCATCGGGCAATTTTAGTCTGTAAAAATCTCAAGGAATATGATCTAGATATCCAGCATATTAAAAGTAATGGTGATTTAGAGTCTCATGAAGAATTAGAAGATAGGATGTTGGCTAAGCATGGATTTAAGCAATTTGTAGAACAAACAGCAGCTAGTCAACTTTCACTGTTTGATTCTTTGTCCCCTTTACAAGAAACTAACAAGTTAGATCGTGAAGATTGTCTGATGGAAGCCTATAAGAAGCAGGGTAATGAAATCGCTTATGTAGAAACAAAAGGAGAAGTTTATGCTTAGTCAGTCAGTCCAATTATTTACAATGGGCTTTACTCAAAAAAGTGCCGAACAATTTTTTGATGCCTTAATAAAGTCTAGTGTAAAAACAGTTATAGATACAAGGCTAAACAATATCTCTCAGTTAGCAGGCTTTACCAAGAAAAACGATTTAAGGTATTTTCTTAAACAATTTGGGGGGATTGATTATGTGCATATTCTCGATTTAGCCCCAACTAAAGATATTTTGGACGATTACAAAAAAAATAAAGGCGATTGGGGAATATATGAGCAAAAATTTTTAAAACTTATCTCAGAGCGTCAGATTGAGAAAAAAGTTACACCCGAATTACTCAATCATGGATGTTTGCTCTGTAGTGAAGCAAAGCCCCATAACTGTCATCGCCGCCTTGTGGCTGAATATCTAAGTAGAAAATGGGAGAATATTGAGGTATGTCATCTGTAAAAAGAATCATTTGTCTTGCTAATTCATGGAAACTAAAAGAGCGCTGCATAGCAGGTATTGACATTGATACTGGTAAATGGGTTAGACCAATATGTGATTCCCTTTATCCTGAAGATGGCAGAGTTCCTGAGTCAGTAAGACTTATCAACGGCAGAGAACCACAGTTACTAGATATTTTAGAAATCCCTTTGGCTGATATTGGTAATAACTTTGGATTTGAGAGTGAAAATCTATCAGTCTTAAAAGGAAATTGGCGCTTGATAGGGAGAACTTTACCCTATGAGTTAAATAAATTTTGCAGTGACACTCAGTAGACTTCATCGGAAATAAAGAGGAGATAAGCGCTAAGCCTATTTCCCCATTGAGATGGTCAAGTTAAGCAACCTTCCCATGTCTCATGGTAATCCTGAAATTGTGTAATCCACAAGAAGTTTCCATCACAATGTCCTCTACAGAAATTGGCAACTGAAATTGGTATTGAAATTAGAGTAGCTCATTATCCTCCCTATACATCGAAATTTAGCTCCATTGAGCATCGTTTATTTCCTCGTGTGACCAGAGCTTGTCAGGGAGCTATTTTTACCAGTATTGAGTTAGTAAAATCCCTCATTGAAAAAACTTCTACCAAAACTGGCTTGAGTGTAGTTGTCAATCTTATGGATAAGGTCTATGCCAAAGGTAGAGAAGTCGCTGATGGTTTCAAGGAAAATCTACCTATCATTTTTGATGAATATCTTCCTAAATGGAGTTATAGAGCTATTCCTCAAAATAACTGCAATGCATAAGTTATTTATTTTTCATCCCTAAAAACTCATCAGATCTACAAACATTACTAAAAACGTTCCATTAGCTTATATTTAGCGTCTTGGCTAGGCTTAGCCCCTTCACCACAGGTGCGCGGAGTTGGCAAAATCTTGGTCGGATTCGCAATTCCTTGCGGATCGAAAACATCACGCACCCATCGCATTGTCTCCAAATCTGATTCGCTAAACATCTCAGGCATATAGCACTTCTTATCTGCACCAATGCCATGCTCACCCGAAATGCTGCCACCAACCTGCACGCAGAGCTTAAGAATGTCGCCGCCTAATTCCTCTACTGTTTCTAGAGCGCCAGCCTCCGCATTGTTATACAAAATCAAAGGATGCAGATTCCCATCACCAGCGTGGAAAACATTAGCGACATAATAGCCATATTTCTCGCTGAGCTTGGCAATCTCTTGCAATACATAGGTAAGCTTAGTTCTCGGAATTACGCCATCCTGCACATAGTAATCAGGACTGAGCCGTCCCATTGCTGCAAAGGCAGCCTTTCTTCCTTTCCAAAGTCTGAGACGTTGTTCGGGATCGATCGCTGTGGTCACATTTCGCGCACCGTTCTTATAACAAATCTCTTCGATTCGCTTAGCACTTTCGGTAACTTCTATCTCTAATCCATCAATTTCAATAATCAAGATCGCCGCCGCATCACGAGGATAGCAATTCGTCGCCACGGTATCTTCTACCGCATTGATACTCATGTTATCCATAATTTCCATTCCGCCAGGAATGATACCAGCGCCGATCACATCAGAGACAGTCGATCCTGCGGCTTCCACCGTAGTGAAATCAGCCAAAAGAACTTGAATCGATTCCGCAGATTTGAGGATCTTCAGAGTTACTTCCGTTGCAATGCCGAGAGTACCCTCGGAACCAACAAAAATTCCTGTGAGGTCATACCCAGGCATCTCAGGGATTTTGCCGCCAATATCTTTAATTGAGCCATCGGGTAGGACGATCTTTACGCCAAGGACGTGATTTGTCGTAACTCCATATTTTAGGCAATGCACACCACCTGAGTTTTCGGCAACATTGCCCCCAATGGAGCAGACGATCTGACTCGAAGGATCGGGAGCATAGTAGAATCCCGCACCACTGACGGCTTGCGTCACCCAGTTGTTGATTACCCCTGGTTGTACAACTACGCGCTGATTTTCCATGTCAACATGCAAAATCTTTTTCATGCGTGATGTGACAATCAGTACCGAGTCTGGCAATGGCAATGCTCCGCCCGATAGTCCTGTCCCCGATCCACGGGCAACAAAAGCAACCTTGTAGCGATCGCATACTTTCACCACTGCCGATACTTGCTCCGTCGTTAGGGGCAAAACGACGATCGCGGGTTGTTGTTTATAGCTTGTCAGTCCATCGCATTCATAGGCGAGTAACTCTTCGCGAGTACGGACAACATAGCGATCGCCAACAATGGCAATAAAATCATGGGCGATCGCTTGCCAATCAATAGTTTTTTGCTGAGATGAAGAAATATTTGAGATGGGGGCGATCGCGGTCATACTTTACGGTCAATGTAACGACTTATAAGATCTTATACTAATTCCCCGAAGTGTCGCCACACTTCAAGGGAATTAGGGTTGCAGCGCAAAGTGCCACAATTCTTTTCTAGGGTTTATCTTACCTAGTCATAGCTATAAAAATTTACAGCGCTTTGCGTTCAAACCCAAATCAAGAAAAATTTTGAAAGCGTTGCAAAGCAATGCTTTCAAAATTTTTCTTGTGGTTAGTTTAATTGGTAATTGCAGCAATTATGGAGAAAGCTACTGCTAGATAACGACTTTATCGATAACTGGGTTAAATTATTTGAGATAATCACTAAGTAAAGCGTTTGTCGAAACTATGGCTATTTTTGCTGCTGTTCAAACTCCCGAAAAAGTTAAAGATACTGTAAGGGAAATAGTACGCAAGCCTTACCCGAAATATAAGGTCATTGTGCTAAACGATGATTTCAATACCTTTGAGCATGTCTCGAATTGTTTGATGAAATATATCCCTCAGATGACTGAAGAGCTAGCTTGGGAATTAACAAATCAAGTGCATTTTGAAGGCTTGGCGATCGTCTGGGTTGGTCCCTTAGAGCAAGCTGAGCTTTATCACGACCAACTCAAGCAATCTGGACTAACGATGGCTCCTCTAGAAGCTGAATAAAGGTTTTATTGGGCGAGGTTGCCCATTATTAATTCTACAAATCCATTCATTTAGATTTAGAGGTTATTAATCATGAAATTCATCTATAAAAATTTGAAATCAGATGTAGTATCAGCTAATCCTACGACTCTAAATTTGCAACCTCGACCGTTCGCACCTAATTATCTGGCATCTTCCCAAGACGACAATGTAGGTATTGCCAGTAGTCATACTTATACTAAAAAGAATTCATCAGAAAATCTATTAGAAAAATTAATTTCCTCATCAAATTCAGAACAATCTGCTAAACCAATTCAACGCAAACCTTATGCGCGCCTCGCGGCAATTCGTGCTCAGAGGATGAGTACAGCGATCCAAGCTAAGCTCAACATTGGAGCGCCAAACGACAAATATGAAAAAGAGGCAGATGCCACAGCCGCAAAAGTTGTTAAGCAAATTAATGCGCCATCACAGGAAAAATCTGTCCAAAGACAAGAATCGATGGAAGATGAAGATCAACTTCAGATGAAGCCTGAAATCTCTACTCTCCAAAGACAAGAATCGATGGAAGAAGAGAGTGAAGAACTTCAGATGAAATCTATTCTGCAAAGACGTGAAAATCTTAATGACGAGGAAGCGCCATCTGATTTAGAGTCATCAATCCAGAATGCAAGGGGAAGTGGTCAGCCGCTTGACTCCACTTTGCAAGCAAAGATGGGACAGACTATGGGAGCAGACTTTAGCGGAGTGAAAGTACATACAGATGCTCAATCCGACCAATTAAATAAATCAATACAGGCAAAGGCATTTACGACTGGCAAAGATGTCTTCTTTCGTCAAGGGGCATATAATCCAAGCAGTTCAGAAGGTCAGGAGTTGATTGCTCACGAGCTCACGCATGTTGTTCAGCAAGATAGTAATCAATCAATACAAAGGAAAATTGACTTTAAACCTGAAAAACTATCAGGAATGGTGTCCACAAAGGCAAAAATTGCTTCAACTTTTACAGAGGAGGGCTTGAGTACCTTACAAAGAATTAAGCTGGTTTTAAAGGAATATTCAAAAATCAATGATCCCAAAGTTGAAGCCAATATGCTTGCTTTTTTGAAGTCACAGTCAGAGCTTTGGTTAGCGCAGCACAAGTATACAAAAACAAAGAAAGGTCGCCAAAAAACTGCTCTCATTAATGAGTTGATACAATCGATAATTGCAGAACAGGCATCAATAGCACGAGCCGAAAACTACGCTAAGGATCTCAAGGACAATAAGTTTCAATTTCTAACACCAGAATCAAAGAGAAAAATTGTGAACGACGATCAATCTAATCATCCAGCTGCACCTATTGCTCAAAAATACGGATTATTGGAAGGCGAAATGAGGGCAATTCGGATGTATGCAGGCAATGAATATATTTACATTAATCCGATCATTGCTAAAAATGAAGCTTGGCTTAATAGTCAGATACCTAAGTATGTAGGAATGCATAACGATCTTGAAGATGGGCTACCTGATTTCTTTAAGAATAAAAATAGTCTTTATGACTTTAGTGATGATGAGCGGATGCGGTTGAATGAAGAAGCGAATACCCACGCAGATGTAGCTATCTCAGGTTTAAAGAAATTGCCGAACATGGTGAAGCAATGTTTTAGAGGGTTGGGTTTATCTGAGGCGGAGTTTAAGGCACAGTACGAAGATAAGGTGGGACAGACAATTAGTTTCCCCAGCTTTACAAGCACATCAAGGGATATAATAACTGCTAAATTATTTGCGGGAACCAATTCCAGACAGCAAGGAAGAGTAGGAATTTTATTAAAAATGAATGTTAAGTTTGGCAAGGACATTAATAAGATTTCTGGTGCTGGTGAAGCTGAGATTTTGCTTTTACCCAATGCTCAATTTAAGATTGATTCCATTGAAGATTCTGTCAATGGCTATAAACAGGTTGTGTTAACTCAGGTGGCTTAGGTTTTAACCACTTTTCGGCTTTCGCATTTCTATAAATACATATAAACCCATAATCATTACTAGCCATGACTTTAGATATTATTAGCAATACTTTCAAAGAATATTTTGCACCATTCGGAAATATAGAGTTACCTAATCCTATTCCTCCCAAGGGAAACATTAATCAAGGGAGAACGGGATGGCAAATCACCTATGTATTAAATGAAGATGATCATCATCAGGTTTGTCTTGATTTTTTGGCAAGTCATCCTGAAGCGGGTATGACCCATGTCAGGATTGATAGCGATGGGAAATATAGTTATTTGGATACCTATCGTGAAAGTTATACCTTTGATCCAAATATTGAAGGCGATAAGGAAAGAGCAGAAAAAGAATTTTTAGAGTATAATCGTAAAATTGGTGATGAACTGAAAGCTAGGGGCTTTTAAGCATTTTACGTTACTACTTTTTAGCTAGTGGCGTAGAGATTAGGGGCAGAAACGATCGCGCTACAATGGTCAATATGGTGAATCCATTCTGAAAATACCCATGGCAAATTCTTCGTTTCCCAATGTGACCGCCATTGCTGAAAACGCTTTGCTCGAAAGACAATCGCTGCCACCTGAATTGTTGGAAGCAGAGACAGTCCGTCCTAGCTATGATGGCTTGGGACTGGCGAATGTGCCCGCCTTAGCGATGCATTGGTTGGGTGTCGATATGATGCAAACTTCTATCGCTGCGTTGCCACCATTCAATCCATTGCTGTTGGAGAATCCAGTCGTGACCGAGGCGTGGGAGGCGTGGCAACAGCAGGATGACATCAACCACGTGGTTCTATTGATCGTGGATGCCTTTGGTTACGATCAACTCCAAACGGTAATGGCAGAGGGTGATGCTCCTGGACTAGCGATCGCCTGCGGCAGTCCCCAAGCTTTTTTCATGCCTGCGACTTCGGTTTTCCCCAGCACCACCGCCACAGCTCTCACCAGCGCCGCCACTGCCCACGCTCCAGCCCAACATGGCATTATGGGGACAAAAGCCTATGTCCGAGAAGTGGGAAGCATTGTCAATTTTCTACGGTGGACACCAGGTTTATCTCCCAATTCGGCTATCTATACAGATTCACAACTCAATCCAGAGACGTTTGTCCCCGTCCCGAATTTATATTTGACCTTGGAGGCTGCTGGGGTCGATGTGGGGATTGTCAACTGGCGCAACTTTCGAGGAACTAGCGTTAGCCGATTCACCACAGGCGGCGCGCAAGCGGGTAAACAAGGATATGTTGATTATCTGACAGCAAGCGATGGATTTGTTCATCTTCGCAATCGATTGCTCAACCTTCAAGAGAAAAGCCTTCAAGAGAAAACTAAGAGTTTTACACACCTCTATATTCCGAATTTAGACAGTGCAGCCCATCGGTATGGTCCTCTCAGTGATTGTTACCGAGCAGAGGTCGCAACGCTAGATTTTGCGTTGAATCGGGAGTTGTTCGAGCCATTGCGAGGGCGATCGGACATTGTGTTATTACTGGTCGCCGATCATGGACAACGGACGCTCGATCCAGATAAAGTGCTGTGGTTGAATCACCATCCTGATTTAACGAAATGCCTATGCGCTTCCGCAACGGGTGAATCGCAAGCTCGATTTTTGCATGTTAGATCGGGACAAGAAGAATCAGCGATCGCTTATATTCAGACTCATTTGAGAGATCGGTTTTTAGCAATTCCAAAAGATAAAGCAATCCATCTTGGATTATTTGGATTACCCGAACAGCCACCTACTGAGGAAATTGGCGATCGCATAGGAGATTTGATTTTAATTCCCCAAAATGGCTGGTCTTGTTTTCAGCATGTGGGAGAGACGAAACCAGAGGATTGTCAAACGACGCTCATAGGTATTCATGGCGGTGTAACGCGGTCTGAAATGCTGATTCCGTTCTTAGCCTATCGATTTTAAATTGCTTACAAGTTCTATCCATTCCGTGCTGTTATTGCTGATTAGTCCGCTAAAGAAAAGATCGTCACGATTATTATTTGTCAATAGGTGGATGTAGTCCAGCCATGAGGAGCAATCTTCGCATGTTGAGAACTCCAGATCGATTCAATTCTGTGGCAGTGATGTATCGTCTAGACATGGACTGGTTGAGGATGAATATCTAACTGTTGCATCAGTTCGGGTAATGAAATATTCCGTAATTGTGCTAGTTGGATCAGATGTTGCAGGCGATCGCCATCATTTTGTTCAACAATATCGATAAGTCTGAGTAGGTCTTGATGTTCGTTAGGGGTTATGACTCCCGATCGCATTTTTGCGCTTAAGTCGTTGTATTGCTGTTGTAATTCGTCGGGTAAGGTTTGATTAATCTTTTGCAGTAGTTCGATTTCTAGTGTAGGTAGATTAGGATTTTGGCGATGTGCAAGTACCTGTCGAACTTGAATGAGTAATTTTTCTAAGTCAGGTGTATCTAGCTGCGCTACTCCAGCAAGTAGTTGATCGAGTTCTATGCTGATCTCGGATTTGAACTGAACTGTAGCCATGTGTGTTGACCTTTGACAGGTTGTGGATTACATATTCTTGTTGAGCATTATAGCAAGAGTGCTAATTTATCCATGCGATCGCATGTCCAAAAATTGAAAGCGATCGCGCTACCAGTGTATTTAAACGCGATCGCTTAATAATTATTTGTCTTTACGATCATCGATCATCTCTCGGAACTCATCAATGAAGCAAATCATTAGTTAAATGAATCAATCGGCATCAGTTGCCGCACTCAAGCCATCCTCGTAGCGCTTCAGGTATATGCCACTAAGCTCCCTAAGGTTTGGAAACTTATTTGAATCAAACACTTCTGGGATGTAGTGCATAGCGCATATCGATGACCACGATGGTTCATGTGACTCACCGTTGGCTCTAAACGCTTCGGTCAGAAGGTAATCATAGGCACTCCAACCTGCTTTCATTCCGTCATGGACAAGGGCTGTGTGGATCGAATTTACCTTCTCTATATCGGACTCATCTCGACCATGGATGATCGGGTTCCGCATTCCCTTATAAAAGTCGGTATAGTATTTGCTGAAAGCATCCTTAGCATGGGGCTTATCGTCAGAATTAGTTTGATCCAGCAGTGTGTCCCATGATTCCCTGAACCCAGTTACTTTCAATGGCTTTAGCTCTTTGCAGAGAGTTGGCACGAAATACGGAACCTTTTCCATCATCGCCTGAAATAGAACGACAGCATGAACACACGCCTCAAGTTCGACGCGTTGGAGCTTAGTAAGCAACATTTGATAATCAAAGCATTTTGACCAGTCATGCACAGATGGATCAATGAGGTTATGGTCATGCACCTCGCTATACACCAAGCATGCCTTCGCCAGATGGTCGAAGGCGGGATGACCCAGTAGGCGTGCGACATCGAAGTGGTTATGTAACTTGAACATCTGGTTCTTCTCAGTTAGTCGTTCCATTATCGCACTACACAATCCGCATTAAACACCAAACGAAGCTAGACATTGCTGCATTGCTTGCGCTATAGTTTCGTGGTCGCAGCTATAGCGAACCATTAACAGTTTTGTAAAACTTGAGCAGCCGTTAATTGAAGTTCAGGAAATATCGGCGAAGCGATCGCTTGCTCACCTTCATAAACTCTCTCTTCATAAAATCCTTCCACCCATTCCAATACCGTCACCTTTTGGGCGATCGCATCAACAATCCAATATTCGGCAATACCTCTCGCTGCATACTCTGTACGTATCCCTGATTTAGTGGTTTATTCTGAAGAATTGGCGATCGCAATGCAAGGTGCAACCCGATCGCTAATATTGCTAGATATGCCACCACCATTGTTAGTAGTGGAAGTGGTCAGCCCCAATCAAGCTAGTCGAGATTATCGCTACAAGCGTACAGAGTATGCAGCGAGAGG
>CAIJEA010000430.1 GCA_903819605.1 uncultured cyanobacterium
GGCGCTTTGCGCCGCAACTCTTTTCTTGGTTTACTGCTATAGACTTATTTCTCGATATCTCCATTTGTGCCGATATGTTAATGAAACTCAAATTTGGGAGCTTGCCAATAGTTCCATAAATCTTAAAAAAATAGCCGATCTGCTTCAACTTCCTATTCAGAAAGTTTAGCAAATGAGATTTCGCTTGATTGTAGTGGGCTAGGATTTATAACATTGCCCTCTCTGTAAGATATTCTGTAAGATATATTTCCGTAGTAAGTTTACATTTGTAGAACAAGTTTTGGGTAAGGTCTTGTCACTTAAAGAAAAAAGCATCGCAATTACAGGTGCTTCAGGCACAATGGGTCGAGCATTAGTGGCAGAGCTTGTCAAACGCGGGGCGCATATAATTGCGTTGACATCTTCGTCTAGTGTCATTTTTGATATTAATGATAATAAAACAATAGAAGTACTGATATGGCAACTAGGTAAAGAATCAGAACTACGCGATCGCTTACAAGCAGTAGATGTTCTTATTGTTAATCATGGTGTAAATGTATTGGGGGCGAGAGATTCTGAATCAGTTTATAAGTCCTATGAGATCAATACATTCTCAGTTTTCCGATGGATGGATTTGTTTTTAGAAACAGTGACAGAATCACAGCATATTGGCACAAAAGAAATTTGGGTAAATACTTCAGAAGCAGAAGTCAATCCTGCCTTTAGTCCACTGTACGAACTCTCAAAACGGGCGATTGGTGATTTAGTCACTCTGCGTCGTCTTGATGCGCCTTGTAAGATTCGCAAATTAATCTTGGGCCCTTTCAAAAGCGATCTCAATCCCTATGGTGTGATGTCAGCTAGTTTCGTCGCTTGGGCGATCGCAACTTTGGCGCAACTCGGATTTCGCGATATTATCGTCACTATCAATCCAATCACATTTATTGCTTATCCGATTAAAGAGTTTTGGCGATCGCTCTACTTTCGGATGTTTTCACGCTGCAAGCCATGATAGATACTCTTATGAATCCCATATTACAAACTGAAATTTGCCAATTTATTCGTGAGATTGGTCAAAAAGCGATTCATTTGAGAGAATTGGGTTTTCAAGTGGATGAGAAAGGTTTGGATGATTATGTAACAAATGTCGATCGCGAACTCGATCTCCTTTTGAGTCAAAGGTTTCAGGAATGGTTCCCTGATGATGTGGTGATTAGTGAAGAGAATTTGCGATCGCAATATCTCTGGAAACAAAGACTGGCAGTGCATCAGAAATTTTGGTTTATCGATCCTATAGATGGCACTGATGATTTCATTCATGGGCGCGAATTTTATTCTGTCATGGTTGGTGTTTTAGAAGACTTCCAGCCTGTGATGGGCTGGGTATATGCGCCAAAGAGTGAGCAACTATATTTTGGTGGAACTGCGATTAATGGCTTGTTTATTTCGACGAATGGAAATGTGCCTGAAGTTTTACATCCCCAAGAACCAATTGGCGCGAGTAGCGATCGCATAATTGTAAGCAAAAAAGACGATATTGCCTATGGTGATGCTATCCGTGCAGCCGTGCCTAATGTAGAGTTTTATAGTCTTGGCAGTTTTGGTTTAAAGGTAATGGAAGTGGTACAAGGTCGCGCTAGTGCCTATATTTATCTCAATCGGCGGGTTAAGTTATGGGATACCGTAGGTCCTTTAGCGATCGCTAGGGCGGCAGGTTTAGTTTGTTGCGATCTTGAAGGCCGCGAAATAGGCTTTGGCTATGATGACATTAACCCAGACAAATTGACTCATAATCAAGTGATTGTCATTGGTTGGAAAAAGTTTTTAGATCTATATCGCGAAGCAATTTCCGCAAAATTTATTCATGCTTTGGAAATGCAGTAATATTTGAAACTCGCATTTTATCGTAGGGGCAATTCATGAATTGCCCCTACATATCGTTCTTTTGTACAAGTCCTAATTTTAATAAAATCTTAAAGGCTATAACTTCTGCAATGAAAAGAACAATAATAAAGCAGAGGAATTAACTGAGGATTTCACTGCTTTATTACTGGTTTTATCGTGAGATAAGCTATTTAGCTGATGTAAATACTAAGCTTCTTTGAGAAGCTAAAAACAGCAACATAGATGTTTCGTTAAGCCCATTTACAGCGAGATTTGAACTAACAAGTTTAAGTCCCGCTATTTTTGTTGAAGTAGTATGAATTAAGCAATTATCTACTTATTTGTTGCGAGCTAATATAGTAACATAAGTTGAAAGATCTGGTCAGAAAATTTTGCTTTTATGGATGCAACCCTTATTCGTCAACTTGTATGGCTAGACTATCGATTAGCTCTGCTATTTATTGTTTTTGTCCCTTTCGGATTATTATGCTGGGCTTTTCAAAGTAACAGCGAAGCCATAAAGCGATCGCTACTTCTATATTGGCGCGTTGCTAGTCTGGTGCTTATCACTATTTATTTAGCGATCGGTGGCTTATCGATCGCCTTTGTCTTAGGCATTGTTGCTGAAATTTTAATCGTTTTAGCTCTATGGTTTTGGCAAGATTTGAACGAAGATATCGAAGCTTCCCGCAAAAGCCTTAAGCCAATCTATTTAGGATGGCGTTGGGCTACAACTGTTTATTGTCTGCTGAGTGTAGGGTTTAGACTTTTTTTTGCTAATGGCGCATTTATAAAAGCTGAGCAGTTGAGCGATATTTATAAAATTTGGTTTGAACCACCCCTAAGTTTTAGCACTGTATTTCATCATGGTATGCCTGTTGAAAACTTAGCCTTTTTTGGAGCAGTCGGGGCAATTGTTTATGGCTTGTACTTCTGTTCCTTTCTAGCTTTTAGCTTACCTAAAACTGGCAGAATCGCATTTCGTGACTAAGTAAAAAAATGCCTCGCAACGCGAGGCATTTTTTATGATGATCTGTATTGATTGGGATAGCGTACTCTTGCACCTGTCCAAAGGAGCTTTTGCCGTAAAGCTTGATAATAGGAATAGTCTTCTCGCAATACGATAAATTGGGCTTGATGCTCTGACATCTGGATATCCACTCTCTGCCCAGGGAAAATTGACGTTGCAATTACTCCATCAGTCCATAATTTCAAACTAAAGTCGTCATTAGAAAGTGGCCAAATACTTACGGTTAGTTTTGGAGGTATCACGATCGCTCGACTGGATAAACTTAATGGACAAATAGGTGTAATCGCGATCGCGTGCATTCCCGAATGCACGATCGGACCGTTTGCCGCCACAGTATAGGAAGTTGATCCAGTAGGTGTAGCGACAATTAGTCCATCGCCGTGGTATTGATCGACAACTTCCCCCTCGATTTCTAGTTCTAAGGATGCTGTCACCATGCGATCGGGAGATGCAGGTTTTACACACATCTCATTGAGGCATAAAAATGGTCCACTAGGCTGTCCTAATTTGGTGCCTAAGCCTTGATCGACATTTACAATTTTTGACTCCAGCATCATCCTTCGCTCGATTGCAAAGCGATCGGACAATAGACGTTCCCAGATTTCGCTAGTATTTCCACATTCCTCAATCGAGTGAGTAAGAAATCCTAGATGTCCACCGACATTAATTGCCAAGATTGGCACTTCCAATTTTGCTAAATATCTTGCTGCGCCCAAAGTTGCGCCATCGCCCCCCAAAACAATCGCGAGATCGATCTCTTGGTGCATAGACTCAAGAAAAACTGGATAGGGATTATCACTAGCTCCTGTGGGTCCAATTAATATCTTGACTCCGAGTTCTTCTAACTCGCTGCTACAGCGCTCCGCCCATATTTTGCCAATCTGACTACCCGACTTATAGGCAATAATTGCTTTACGAATTTTCACAAATGCCTCTCAAATTGAGATTAATAATTATCGTCGAGTTAGTTAGCACTTTGCTACGAATAGCAATTTTCATAATGATAAGGGGTTTACGATTTAATAAAGAGCCAGATTTTTTGTGTCGCGGCGGAGCCGCGACACAAAAAATCTGGCTCTTTAATTTTTACTGCTAGTCCCTAATGAGTTAATTGAGCTTAAACCGCTTTCATGTTTGTAAACAATTGTCAAACCTGCACGTATAACTAAAGAGGGATATCCATAAATTTTCATGATTAAAATTACTGACGTTTATTGTGCTAAATGGCGTAATTTGTCTTTTTTATGTCAGTATTGTCTTGAATTTTTCTCAATCCATGAAAATTAATGATACAAAAAACAAATTTTTGAGATAAGATTTGACACTAGGTAAAATTCTTTGTGTGAAGGGTAAGTCATGAGTCAGGCAGGATTTGGCGATTCATCACCACAAGAGAGCATTAATCCACCGTTCCCAGAACCGCAGTCCCAGTCTCAGAGTGTATCTTCAAACGTATTTGGAGAGCCAACTACTCTTTTCAATGCCTTGCCCAGACAAGTTTTAGAGCAAGAGCTGCAATTTTGCAATGAGCGTAGTCAACAAGCGCAGGTATTGTTGCGTCAAGCACAAGAACAGTTACAGCTTTCGCAGCTAGTCATCCAACGCCAAGAAACTCTGACACAAACCCTCCAGTCGCGGATCGATCAGTTGGAGCGCGAGCTGCAAGATGTACATGCTAATTGCGATGAATTGCGCGATCGCCTCAAACGTCAGCAGCACCACACGTCTCAATTAAAAGCTGCTCTTGAGCGTTGTCTCGATACATCTACTCCCGATTCTAAAGATATTGCGCCTAAGGATATTGCTTTGTCGGCTCTTGAGTCTTGGTCGATCGCTAAACTCGCCGATGAAAAGATTACTCCTGTCGAGGCGATCAGCGATTCCCCTCTGCAAAACGTTGTGAAAATTGTCCCTGCACCTCAGCCGATTGAGATATTAAGTGCCCAAGAATCAGAGACTTTAAATGTTGGCACACAGCAGCCCGAAGCTATTGATGAACCTATTCAGTTATCAATTTCTGCTAAGACTCAGCCAATTTCGCCCCTAATAGTCCGTCCCCATCGTGCTTTTCAGGGTTCCCCAATTGCTCCTAGTTTTGCGAAAAAACTGCATCCGATTAGTTCTGCTGATTCTCTGTCTGAGCAGCAAGAAATGACAGCTAATGATGATAATTTTTCAACCAATGAAAATGAAGCAATGGTTTCTTCAACTTCAGCCTTAAAAAGTTCATCGGTTGTTTCTACTGTGGTTGCACCTAAGTTTATGCAAGCTTTGTACAGTAATAGTACTAACAGTGCTGCTCCTGAGGAACGTGAAGCACCTACTCAGTTAGCGATTGCTAGTTCTATTCCTCGTAAAGGTGTTACTTCCTTAGCAGCGGTTCAACTTCCTCAGTTCCCACCGTTACCTCGCCGATGATTGGTTATTTGCGCGGTGCGATCGCGGCTTGCAAAGCTGCTGACAGTTCTCGAAAAAATACACCTACATATTGGCTCACCCTTGATGTACAGGGTGTCGGTTATGATATTCAAATTACGGCTAGTGCTGCTAGTAAGTTACCAACCGTGGGCGAAGATACTCAGGTATTTACACATTTGATCGTCCGTGAGGATCAAATGGTGTTGTTTGGATTCCCCTCTCTCGCCGAACGTGAGCTATTTCGCCAATTAATTAGCGTTTCAGGGATTGGCACTCAAGTAGGCTTAGCTTTATTAAATAGTTTAGGAATTCAGGATCTAGTTAAGGCGATCGTTTCGGGCAATACGCGAGTTTTGAGTTTAACGCCAGGGGTGGGGACAAAAACTGCTGAAAGACTTGCACTAGAACTAAAAACAAAGCTTGCTGATGGACGATTGGCTCAAGTAGGCACAACGCGATCGCCAAGCAGTATCTTAAGTGTGGCGCTACAAGAAGAATTAGAAATGACTTTGCTAGCCCTAGGCTATACGCCTATGGAAATTAGCAATGCGCTTAATGCAATTTCCAATTTACCGATTCTTGCGAAAACTCAAGATATCGAAGCATGGATTAAAGAGGCGATCGCGTGGCTATCTCGATAAGAAATAAGGAACCAGTATTTTGTGGTGCAGCGAAGCTGCACCACAAAATGCTGGTTCCTATTACTCTAAGTCCCCTAGGAGCTACTTCGCATTTTTGTTAAAATAAGATAGCCAAGCGGTGAGCAGGGATATCATCATGCAAGCAACTGCAATTGAAGCAGAAATCGAACAAGAACTCGAACCTCAAATACATCTCTGGACGGTCTCTGATTATCACCAAATGATTGAAGCAGGGATTTTGGATGAGGACGATCGCGTAGAACTGTTAGAGGGGAAAATTGTTTGTATGAGTCCGCAAAGACCATTTCATGCTGCAAGTGTGCAGCGTAGTAGTAGATTACTGTTTAAATTGTTAAGCGATCGCGCCGAAATTCGCGTACAGTTACCCATCGTTCTCGGAAATGATTCGGAGCCAGAGCCAGATATTGCCGTTGTGCGCCTTGATGCTAATGAATATTCATTTAGACATCCTGAAGCTGCTGATATTTACCTTTTGATAGAAGTTGCGGATTCAACCATCAATAAAGCTCGCAAGCAAAAAGCGCGTATTTATGGCAAAAATCACGTTTTAGAATATTGGATTCTCGATCTACAAAAGCGACAAGTGTATATTTTTCGACAGCCAGAGGATAGTATTTATCGCGAAGAGTTGATTTTGAATAGTACCGATAATGTTACTCTACAAGCCTTTCCTGATGTAGCGATCGCTTTAGAGTCAATGTTTCCGATCGTCCAGATCTAAATGCTATTTTTTCAATGCAACAACTTAAAATATTGAACATGGATTAAAGGGGCGATCGCATGACTATCTCGATAAATCAACATTTCAAGAGTCGCAATGATTTAAAAGTTTAGACTGACAATCAGCAAATAAATAATTTAAAATTCCTAAAATATCGGCTAATTATGTTTCTGAATAGGCAAGACTTTCACAGCATTCTTGTTTGCTTAATTGATAAATTCACTAATGATATTTAACAAGTCGGTAATTATCACTCAACCGCCTTCAATAGCATCTACTTGAAGACGATATCCCCTAAGTAGACTCATTCCAACTAAAGGATCGGTTTCTGCTGAATTTACTTCAATATCTTGAGATTTACCATCCTAAACAGTTACAGCATCATACTCCCTTCCCAGTGAATAATTAGGCGTGTGCGGCTTTGCCGCGCACGCCTAATTATTCAGTTTATAATGCCTATTTTTTGGGTGGGAAGGGAGTAGGCTATCTAATAACAATTCTAAGTGATCACCTAAATACAAAAAACTAATAGTGAACAAGAAAATGATAAAAGTTAAAATCTAAATATCAACCATGAAAAATACTACGAGTACATTGCTAAAACCATCATCCCTTCTCCCCAAAGAAATGCGAATCCAGCCAATCAATCATCTCACTCTCTTTAAATTTACCGATGAAATTGGCGATCGCCTCCAAACTTTACTCGAAAAGAAAAAGGCAGATACTCTTACGGCTACAGAAAATCTTGAGCTAGAAGCGATCGGCAAACATTGCAAATCAGAAGGATATACTTAACTGGTTTTATACGTAACAGGGTACTCTTGCCGCATGAGAACAGTCATAAAAGAAGTTAAAAACAGTACCCTAATCACTTTGGGTATTCTCTCGGCAGGAATGGGAGTAAAAGGATTTCTCCTTTCTAGTCATTTTATTGACGGTGGCGTAACTGGCATTTCGATGCTGATCTCGAATGTACTCGGATTTCCCTTAGCGATCGCAATTCTAGTTATTAACCTCCCTTTCATAGTTCTTGGCTATCGTCAAATAGGCAAAAAGTTTGCGATCAAGAGTGCCTTAGCGATCGCAGGACTTTCTATTTGTCTTGCTGTAGTCACATATCCCGATGTCACTCATGACAAACTTTTAACTGCTGTATTTGGAGGATTCTTTATTGGTGCTGGAATAGGGCTTGCAATTCGAGGCGGCGCAGTTTTGGATGGCACAGAAATCGCAGCATTGCTGATAAGTAAAAGGAGCCATTTATTTAAAGTCGGAGATGTAATTCTCATCCTAAACGTCTTTATCTTTTTAGCTGCGGCATTTTTTCTCGGAGTCGAGTCAGCACTTTATTCAATGCTTACCTACTTTTCTGCATCAAAGACCATAGATTTTCTAATCCATGGCATTGATGAATATACAGCCATTATTATTGTTTCTACTAAGAGTGCAGAAATCAGACGAGAAATAACTCACAACTTAAAGCGTAGCGTAACGATTTATAAAGGGCGCGGAGGTTTTTCGGACATAGAACATGACATTTTGTACTGCGTGATCACCCGTTTAGAAATCGGAAGTATTAAAAATATTGTTAAGGAGATAGATGAATCCGCCTTCATCGTGACTCATGCCTTGTCCGATGCTGAAGGCGGAGTAATTAAAAAAGCTAATTTACATTAAAGCTTCGCAATAGCTATAGCAGTAGTCAATTATGCTATGACAAAACAAAACCCAGAAGAGAGTTGTGGTGCCAAGCACCACA
>CAIJEA010000431.1 GCA_903819605.1 uncultured cyanobacterium
ATTCTAGATATTCCAAAATCATTTCTGGCTCTGACATTCGACCAGTTCCGACTGCATCACAGGCAAGAATTCCATCAGTTGGGGCGATCGCGGTATAACGAGGATTTTGTAATATTTTGCGCCAATTCTCTTGCACAGTTGGCTGTAGCCACATGGTTGTATTCATGGCTGGTGCAAGTAGAATTGGACAACTAGAGGCTAGGACTGTATTTGTAAGCAGGTTGTCCGCCATGCCATAGGCAAGTTTCGCTAAGGTATTAGCCGTTACGGGTGCTAGCAGAAATATATCTGCCCATTCTGCTAAATCAATATGTAGCGGTCTACCATTTGTCGGTTGCCAAAAATCAGCATCGGTATAGGCTGGATGGCGTGAAAGTGTGGCAAAAGTGAGAGGAGTTACAAATTCGGATGCCGATCGCGTCAGGATTACACGTACTTCGATTCCACGCTTTGCCAAGCTAGAGACAACTTCACAAACCTTATAGGCGGCAATTCCTCCAGAAATTCCAATTAGTACATGGTGCATTTATAAAACAACAAACTTGAATTAATTCTATAAAATTTACGATCGCGTTGAAACCAAAAAGCTATGAAAAGACTTGCAAAGCAAGTCTTTTCATAGCTTAGGGGGCAACATAACCTTGAATATTTTCAGGTCTTAACGGGCGCATGATTTGATTAGCGCGAACTACGAGATTATCTGCACCTTGAACTACGATGAGATATTTTCCTTCATTAAGACGATTGCGGAGGGGAACTGAGTCACTACTAGTTGCGACACCGACACCACCGCCAACAAAAAAGCTGCCCATCGCACCGCCAAATGCGCCTAGCAAGCCACCAATCAAATTATTACCGATACTGCCAGCCCAAGCGAATGTCTGTAAGTCGGTAACGAGGCTAAAGCCAATCCCAGCCAAAAATCCAAATGGGACAAGCCAGTAGGACATCAAAAAAGCTTGCTTGCGTCCTATATCTATTGGATCGATAAAGCCAAATTCTTCAGCAGTTTTATACCCCTTGCCCAAGATGGAGATTGCCTCCATTGGGAAATTTGCGGATTCTAGTCGCGTATAGACCTCTTCAGCCTTTAAGCGATCGCTCCAAACACTGACCAAATAGTTCATATTTTTTTATAATCGATTAACTTCTGAACAATATCCTAGTCCTAATTTTGCGCTTATAGCGATCGCCATGCCAGCTAAGCTAAAAACTTAACTAGAGCTTCGGCTTTTTCCCATGCTGCACCACTCTGGATGATCTTAGAGGCGAGGGTTACGCCTTCCGCCCAAGTATTTGCAGCACCACCAATCCGCAGGGCTAAACCGCTATTGAGTGCTACACAATCAGCTTGAGCGCGATCGCCTTTCCCCTGCAACACCGCACGTAAAATATCTGCATTTTCTTGAACATTTCCACCCTTGAGACTTGAAATCGGTGATGAAGAAAGCCCTAATTCTTGAGGAGAGATTATCTCTTCAGTTACTCGACCATTACTTAAAAATGAAATATCCGTGAAATCCCCCAAGCCTGCCTCATCCATGCCTTCTCGACTATGTAAGACAACTGCTTGTTGGCGATCGAGCAGTCGCAAAGCTTCAGCTAATGCATGGGTTAAGTTCTTGCTATAAACTCCCAAAACCTGAGCTGTGGGATGGAGCGGATTAACCAATGGACCAATCAAATTAAAAACAGTACGAATTCCTAAACTCTTACGAATCATTCCCACTGCTTTCATAGCAGGATGCCAACTGGGTGCAAATAGAAAGGTAATTCCAACCGTAGGTAATGCCTCATAAATTTTTTCTGTGGGCGCAGTAAGATTGACTCCAAGTGCTTCTAATACATCCGCCGAACCAGAACGGCTAGAAACAGCTCTATTGCCATGTTTTGCCACAGGAATACCTGCGGCGGCAACAACAAAGGCAACGGAAGTAGAAATATTGAAAGTCGAAGTGCCATCACCACCAGTTCCGCAAGTGTCAATCAAGGGCTTTGAGCGATCGACAATATGATTGAACTTATCATTAAATTTCTGCCCTTCACTTTGGGATTGCAGCACATTTGCCATAGCTGCTAATTCTGAAGCCTCAACTCCTTTAAATTGTAAAGCTGTCAAAATTGCCCCTGACAACTCTGGCGCGATTACTCCTTCTAACCATCCTTGCATCAGATCTGTAGACTGTTCGACAGTTAAGGTTTGCCTATCAATAATCTGCTTTAGCAATTGAGACCAATTTTGCTCCATAATTCCTTCTATAAGACGCTCTATATTGATTAAAAGAATACAATGCTTTGCAGTTTAACTCAAAGAAGCTCAGGCAAAGAAGCAATTCTCATTATAAAAACTGATTTTCATTGTATGGGGCTTTGAAAATCACAAAACCGTTTTTATATATCAGTACCAAAACCTAGAAGATAGTTGCGGTGCTTCGCACCGCAACTATCTTCTAGGTTTTATGTCTTAACTTGTTTGGTATTTTTAGCACAATTCTCGAATTTTTTTTAGTTAATCTTCGGGTAGCGATAGAGAAGTAAGGACTTACGCAAAAAACTTGAAACCATTGTTTTGACGTAGGGGCAATTCATGAATTGCCCCTACGTCCCGTTTCTTTAGAACTTATACAGCTTTATTCTTCTTATCAAAAAGAACCACAATAGTTTTGACAATCAGCTTGAGGTCATACCAAACACTCCAGTTTTTCCGATACTCGATATCGTAGTTAACCACTTCAGCAAAACTTCTCACATTGGAACGTCCATTTACTTGCCATACACCTGTAATTCCTGGCCTAACATCAAGTCGATTCCATTCGGTATAGCGCTCATCTTGATACTCAAGCTCTAATTCATAGGAGTTAATCTCGTTAAAAGTAGGTGGGCGGGTTCCAACTAAACTCATATCGCCTATTAAGACATTCCAAAACTGAGGAAATTCATCAAGACTAGTCTTTCTGAGAAACTTACCAATATTTGTTACCCTTGGATCGGCAGCATTTTTAAAAAATTTGTCACTCGCACTATTATTATCTTTTGAACTAATTTGAGGATTATCTGATTGTCTGCTAGCACTAACTTGATTTTCAACTTTTACTTTTAGCTTGTCTGCATTTTGAATCATAGAGCGAAACTTCCAAATTCGGAAAGGTTTACTCAATAAGCCACAACGAATCTGCCCAAATAAAACATTTCCCTTACTCTCGGAAATAATGGCGATCGCAATTGGGACAAACAAAATAGCAGTAAAACTCAATCCTATTATCGCACCAACTATATCAATTAGTCTTTTAAGAGGATTGCGTACAGAAGGGTGTACGGGAATGCCTGGATCGATATCAACCCATGGGAAAAAGAACTTTAATAATGGATAAAAGATTCTCAGAACTGGAATTCTTTTCAACAGTTTTTGAGTGCGAAATAATATCAAACCAAATTTAGTAATATTACTTACTCTATTCTTTTGAATTGAATCAGAGAAGCGAAAAGAATTGGTGGTTGGCTCAATTACAAATAATTTGCTAAGAGATGAAAGGGCTATTAAAGAACTAACCGCATCACTCACACTCCATAGGACTAATTCAGTCTCATTAAATGTAGCTAGTTTGAGGCAATTAGTTAATGCACCTAAACCTGCACCATCCATAAAAGTAGTGTGACTCATATCAATCACAACCTTTTTATAAAAGTCTTCCGTGTTGCAAATGGTTTGAAAATCACTCAAAAATTCTCTTGCTGTAGAAAACTCTAATCTCTCAGGACTATAGATAAAAGCAACTTCGTCAAAGGTTACTACTGAGGCTTGCTTATAATCCCTATTCCGATCGTATTGGCTACCTGATACATCATCATTTACTGGAATTAGTACTGATTGAGGATAAAGAGAGGCGATCGCTCTGCTTCTAACTATAAGCGAGTCAAGCACGTTTAATTTCATTAGTAACCAAGCTGGGAAACTTATATCTTGAATACGTGTCTTGGATTCAATATAAACTATTTTACTCTTGCATACCCACTTAGCAATTAATAGGTAGGGAACTGAAAATCCAGTGCCAGTAGAAACAACTAATTCTGGTTTGTGGCGAGGAATAGCCTTAAGTGCTAATAACAAGTTACGGATCATATTAGGTACATTATCTTTAACTGGAAGATAAGCCCAGTATCTAAAACTATCTTTTATTTCTCGTTCAGTAATACTAGTTTTAATAGATATCCAAACACGATCGCTATAACTTCCCCAAAAGGCTTTCAGACTTTGCATATAGCGAAAATAACCACCAGAAGAACAAATAAGCATCAAACTCTGAGACGGATATCTATTTTTTAGATATTCGCACAGACGAGTTTCATCAATGCCTGGAAGAACTTCTGACGTTTGTCGTAATTTGATGAATTTTACTAAATCACCAGGCGATCTAGCGATCGCGATTCCCCGTCGTTCAAAATCATCAGCAACTTCCATTTGATGATTGTCAATATATTCTCGAAATCTCTGTAATCTTGGTACTAGAACATAGGGAGTGTCTTTGTCTTCTAGTAATTGAGCAATACCTTCATCACAGTGACTGACGATCAAACTGGCGCTGTCAATAAAATGTAAAAATTGTTGTTCAGATAACCACTGATAAGCCTTAGAACTATCAGGAAAATAGGTAGAGGAACCATATTGTACACAGACTTCTTCATTAATTAGTTGGTACTTTATCAATAGTTCTATCCAATGCATTAAAGCATTAAATTGATATTGTTCTGTCCCAACCATGATTAAAAGCATATCTCAAACCTTACTGCATCCCGAACAAACAACTTTTAATATGTTTAGTATTTCATATTGAGAATACTATAGCAGACCAAAGAGCTTGTGTAATGTATAGCTTATATAGCAGTAGCCAGTTATGTTAGGACAAAAGCAAAACCC
>CAIJEA010000432.1 GCA_903819605.1 uncultured cyanobacterium
GCAGTCGAGGCAATGCGCTCAAACTCGATCGAGTTCCTGCCATAGTGTTTAGCGAAGTCATGCGCGATCTCGACCTAGTGGTGAGCGTGGCGCATCAAGGCGGAGTCGATCCAGAGGCAAGTGCTTCTACGGTGGAAATGAGATCGGCTCTGATTCGGGAAACCAATCGATTATTGAAGCTGACCAATGTCAATTTACAAAATAACTATGCCCTGATCGAAGGCGAACTCGGCAGTTATTCTGTCCATCTCGGTAGTGGTGTGGTACATCGCCAACCAGGGGGATCTCTTTGTATTGTTCCCGTTCACAGTCAGCATCGAGGTAGATTATTCCTTCCCTTTGCCGACGACGATCCGAAAACTGCGGAAATAATTTCTAAGATATTGCTACTCGCAAAGGATAAAGAAATTAAAGATCCCACGATTTTGCAGCAATTATTGTAATGGCATAGAAATATTACTGCTCCGCAAGCATTTTGTAGATTTCACGCTTGACCTGAGTAAGCAGATCGCGCACGCGATTGACTTGCTCTAAATTGCTGCTACGAGCAATTTGGGTGACAGCGTCGTTTAACTCGGTTAAAGTCCGCCGTAACTCGATCAATTCAGAAGGTTTGTTTTCGGTGAAACTATCGCGAGGATTTTTGGCATGGGGTTGCTGGTTGCGATCGCTCAAAAATTGTCTACCACTCTCAGTGATTGTGTAAACACGCTTGCCATCAATCTGCTCGCTAGTCAAATAGCCGCCTTCTTCCATCATTTGCAGGGCAGGATATACAGAGCCTGCACTGAGGCGGCGAAATCCACCGCCACGGGCTTCTAATTCTTTGATCAGTTCATAGCCATGCATGGGGCGCTCAGCTAGAAGTGCAAGCAGAATGAATTTTATGTCACCGCGACGGGTGCGTGGTTCATCGCCCCATCCGCCACCAAAAGCATCTCTATGTCCATGCCTTCTACTCATGAAAAATTGGCTGCCACATCCTTCTCCTACCAAAGCTAGTTCGGGAAGATAGGAACGAAATTGTCTAAACATACGTAACTCCTTATAGTTTTAGTGAGGTATCACGATATATCGATAACTCACTAAAAAACTTATCGCGATATATCGGTTTTGTCAACCACGAATATTAAATCTCTATCTAATTTGCTAAAATCTACATAGCTAAGCTGTAAGCAGAAATATCATGCAAGCAACTGTAATTGAAACAGAACAAGAACAAGAGCCTCAAATTCATCTTTGGTCGATCGCAGATTATCACCAAATGATCGAGGCGGGAGTTTTGGATGAGGACGATCGCGTAGAACTGTTGGAGGGGAAAATTGTTTGTATGAGTCCACAACGACCATTCCATGCAGCAAGTGTACAGCGTAGTGCTAATTATCTTTACGAAATGTTAAGAGGTAAGGCTTATATTCGCACACAGTTACCAGTGATATTAGGAAATGATTCTGAACCTGAACCAGATATTGCTGTTGTCAGATTTGATGCGAATGAATATTCCTTTAGACATCCTGAAGTATCTGATATTTATCTGTTGATAGAAGTTGCCGATTGGACTATCTCAAAAGATCGCAAGCAGAAAGCGCGTATTTATGGCAAAAATCAAGTTTTAGAATATTGGATTCTCGATTTACAAAAGCGACAAGTTTACGTTTTCCGTCAACCAGAGGAGGGAAGCTATGGTGAGGAATTGATTTTGAATAGCAATGACACTGCTACTATGCAAGCTTTTCCTGATGTAGCGATCGCTTTAGATGCTTTGTTTGCGATCGCACAAAACTAAATTGGCGATCGCTCAACAGTAGTCACATCTGCTAGCGTAGCGTAACTCACTAATAACAAACATCAAAAATGTGCGCTACATTTCACTAAGGTACGCTACAAGATCGGCGATCGCGCTGTTTGTTAGGCGATCGCTGATCTATTTATCGACGCACCAGTATAGTTTGTTCGGTTCTTGGTTTGCGGTAGCGATGACCTTTTGCTGAGCAGTTTTGATGAGAGTGAGTACTTCCACAAATTGAGGCTGCAAAGAGTCTGTCATTATATTAGTTGCTCTAAAATAGAGGAACAAACAAAACTTGATTTTCGTAATCTTCTGGGTTCGCGCACAAAATTAGTATTTCTAAATCATCGAGAATCTTACCAATTGAATCTGTCGCAATTACTTCAATAACTCCAGTCATAGGTAATCCTCGATCAACACGTTCGTAGGCATACATAGTGATTGTGGCTACGTCATGGGTAAGTAAAACCCGCTTTTCCCTAGCTGCCCATTCTAAAATCTCTGGATCGTCAGTATTCCTCAGTCCTATGTCTTGAACACGAACTATATCCAAATTTAGGTAAACGTCTTACCAGCCCGCGTAATATATCTCCGTTGAAGTTCTCATCAGTTAAAAAGCGCACAAAGATTTAATGCTCCTTAGCTTGATTACGGGTAAGTAGGCGTTCTCTCAAATCCACTAAATTATGTTTTTGAGAAAGCTGCTGTCTTATCTGTTGGGCTTGGTGTTGGCGTTGCTCTAAGTAGCTATCGATTTCCTGACGATGACTTAAATAGTATGCAATGGTGCTATATACATCTTCTAGTTGCAAAACAGAAAATTGAATAGCAATTTCTTCTGGAGTTGCGCCATGATGATAAGCCGCTAGGACACTATCAAGTGTCACTCGACTTTGACCAATACGAATTCCTCCAGCTTCATCCCACCGAAATGGGGGAGCCGATACTTTAAATTCAAGTTGTACGCTCATAACTTTCGACTGAATGTAGGCATATTATAGCCAACCATTTAACGTAAGTAATTGTGGTTGAAGTAATAGACTAAAAACTCATCTCTAATTCAACTTGGATAAATGTAGCGATCGCTAGAGATTCTAATTTATGGAGAACAAATGCGCGATCGGCTCTTAGCCTCGTATCGATTGTTAGCGAA
>CAIJEA010000433.1 GCA_903819605.1 uncultured cyanobacterium
AAAAAACACTACATCACAGTCTGAGTGCGTGTCGTAAATCCAGCGTGACATCGACATCATCGGCGTAATGCCACTACCAGCTGAGAGAAACAATAACTTTTGAGAAGGATACTCAAAACAAGAGAATTTACCAAATGCACCACTCGCGTGAATTTGACTACCTTCTTTGAGATTGTCATGCAGCCAATTAGAAACCAGACCCGCAGGAATATTTGGATCTTCAGGATTACTAGAAGGAACGCGCTTAACGGTAATTTCAAGAGAATGAGGACGCGAAGGAGAAGACGAAATAGAATAGGAACGCAATACTTCTGCACCATTAATATTTAATTCTAGAGTTAAGAACTGCCCAGCTTTGTAAGTAAACAGATTCGGTGGATTGGTAACAAAGCAAAATGTCTTGACATCAGCAGTTTCATCAATAATTTTGATGCATTGCAAGGTAAGATTTCCCTTTATCCAGCGATCGATCTGGCTAGGATCGAGATAGGCAAGTGGCATATATTGGCTGGGTTCTGTGGAAGAGATCGCCTTCTCTACGGGGTCTAATTTCTCTGCACTAACTGGACTAATTGGATGAATAAGTGATGGCTCAGTGGGATCTTCTTCATCTTCTGATGCTTTTCCTGAAGGAGCAAGATTTATAATCTCATCGATTAGAATCGCAAAATCACCGAGTTGAATAATATCCGTTGCTGATAGTTGAATCGCACGTAATGGTTCAAGTTGGATGTCGTTAATTCTCGAACCATTGGTACTGCCCAAATCAATAAAGTGATATTGATTCGCTTCAAAAGAAATTTTGCCATGTTCACGACTTAGGGTAGCACTATCAAGCAGAACATCGCAGTTAGGAGCGCGACCAATTAGAAAATCATTCTTGTTACTGACTTCGACCGACAGTTGAATAGATTTCAGTTCTTTAGGGATTTGCGTATTAAAAATTCTCAGTTTTAGCATGAAGCCTCCTTAAACAATAGTCTTGAAATAATAAAATTAGGGTTCTCTCAAATCAAAGAGACTTGTATCAGTAATCAAGATAAAGAATTAGAAGAACGGCTAGCCGTTCTTCTAATTCTTTATCTTGGCTGATTTATAGGTATCTGCGATGAGATCATATTTTGGAGAGAAGTACTGACAGAGATTAGTAAATGTTCTGTATATCGAGGATCGTCGCGTAGTGCTTGCATAAACACTTTGCTGTCGATCGCTAATATCAATGTCTGTTGTGATGTAGCGATCGCTAAATTTGTAAAGGGCGTTTGGGTTAATACCTCCAATTGTCCAATGGTTTGATTGATGGCAATTTTTTTCACACGTTGACGGCGATCGCTACCAGTTGCTCGAAGTTCCACCGCACCACTAACTAAAGCAAAAATAGTCCGAGGCAAATCGCCTGCTTGATAAATCGCTTCGCCCGCATCGTAAATCCTGACCTCTGCATTTCTCGCTAACTCTGCAAGAGCATCGGTCTGGAGGGGACGAAACAAACTATTGCGGAATAGTAATAACAACTTCTCAAAGGTATCGAGGACTTGATTGTTTCCAGCATGGATTGCACTTGTTAAGGTCATCACCAAATTATCATTAGACAAATCAGGAGACTCATGATTTATGGTCTTTACAACGGTTTTAGCGGCTCCAGATAACAGCACACTAGAACGGCGATCGCTCAAAATATGTTGGGCTTCGACAGTGGCTTTCGGTAAATCAATTTGTTTTAAGGCATAAAGACTAGCTGTTCTTACTAATACATCTGTATCTTCCATCAATTGGATTAATACTGTGAAGATAGATTCTCTACTCGTAGGAGGTAAGCGAAACTCTATAACATCCTTAATGGAGTTAAAAATCTCGATCGCTCTAGGTGGTAATCGATCTTGCCAAGGAGCAATCTCCGTTACGTCATGAAGTAAATCGAGCAATACCTTTGCCGAGAGACCTTTATGGGTAAGCGCCTCCAGATCGGCAGCAATTTTATATGCTTCAGGTGCATCTCCAAAAATTTCCAGAATTCGTAGCAACTTAGTTACTAGCGATCGCTGCTGCTGTTGTAGTTTAAAAACTAGCAAGCTCACCACATCTGATGGCAAAATCGCAGCTCTTTGGAGAATGTGCGTATAGTTGGCAAGCTTCTGAAGTTGTTGATAAGAGGATTTAGCTGTTGTATCTAAGAGACTGCCCTGTTCGCCAATCCGCGCCAAAATTTCCGCTTCTTCTTGAGCCGTAACATTATATTCCTGTCTAAAAGATACAATTTGTTCTTCTTTGAGTTGCATGGATTTGTTTAAAGGCAAATCACTCTCAACTAATTCGCGCAACATCATTTCTAAAGCTCGATGATACTTGCCCAGTCTTGACTCATTTTCAAGGCTGAGTTGTCTCGAATGGTTGAGCATCTGAGCATCCTTAATTCCTAACTCTCCGAGAATTTGATCGTGATCGACCTCATCAATTTCTAACTGTTGACGCATCAAATCAAATACTTCCAAACTACTAGAAGAATTAATATTTCCTGCGGCAAGAGCTTCTTTGAGAACATCCTTATACATTTGCACCCGCTTTTCATGGGTGAGTTCGGGCAGAGTTTTCGCCAGAACATAGACTTCATCAGGTTTGAGGTCAGCTATTGAGCGCCCTTCTAATACTTTAGAAAAATCAAAGGCTAACTTACTTAATTGACGGCGCAAACTTGTCGCTAAACTCTCGCGAGCATACATCTGCGAAGTCCGTCCAAAAGTTCGATAAAACCACATGGTCGATGCAATTACAGCAATCCAACCAATGAATTGCTGTTCAAATGGATGAAGCCAACCCAAGGTAGGATTTACACCCATCCAAAACAGCAAGTTAAAGGAGATAAACGCGCACAGGGTAAAGGCTCGGTGATGGATTTGCGATGCGTTTAAAGCTATGTTTTTGCGCTTGGAATAGCGTTTATAAGCTCGCTCTAATCGCCTGCCAATTACATAGGTAATCAGGGTTGAAGAGGCTAAAGTTAAAGGAACTGCAAAAAGTTTAGGAATGGGAATTGCTTGTCCTGAGATATAAAATCCCGGTTGCCAGAGCATGACGAATTGATTGGTTTCACCCCATACGCCACCAGCTAAGAAATTGGAATTGCCAGAGTACAAAGTGAAGTAACCATAGAAACCAATCACTAAGCCGAGATATCCGTAATAAAGCAACTTGCGATCGCTCCGATCGATCCCATCCCAATAGGAGCGTTCAGCATCAATATCAAAGCAAGGAGACTGGCAACTTACACAGGCACTTTTTTCTTTACCAGAGCGATCGACCGTGCGGCACATTGATTGTGTAATTCCTGACTCTTGATTTTGGTGAGCCTCACTTGCAAGCAGACCACGCGGACCAGTATAAACTGCCTGTACAGGAGCCATCGGACAAAAATATTGACACCAAGATTTCCCCGCATAGAGAAATCCTACAGTCATGGCTGCAAGGATAGTCAGACATAAAAATATACCTAGTGCAAGGCGATCGGAATTGACGAATAACAACCGCACATTTAAGCCCAAAAATAACAGCCCAAATTGCATGTATAGATAATTGCGCCCCAACCATGAATTTTTAGCGATCGCTATAGGCTCCGATCGCGCAGTATTAGTAAGAGGATCGATAACTTGACGGCGACGCTGCCATCCTAAGGCTCTAGGAATTTGCGACAAAAACATCAACGGACATATACGTCTCCACGCCTCATGTCCAAATATCAATAGCAGAAAAATAGCGAGGGGGACAATTATGCCCCAGAACAGCCTTGCCCCAATAGCATAGGGTTCAAGATCGTAGCAAGTACCTTGAAATTGCACACATCCCAACTCTTTCTTGATCCGAAATGGACTGAGGATCATATGCGGATCGTTAGGATCGGTCAGGTGGTAAGAGATAGGATCGTAAAACATCGAAAAGATTAAAATTAGCCATCCGATCGCCAATAGCCATCGAACGTAATGCATTTGCCTTTCTGACACTTTTTGAAACATGGAGTGATTTCCGTCAATATTTATTTCATCCTCATAGCAACGTAAATGTACTGAATCGTAATGCGCCCTTAAACCAGATACTGCCCAAAAATATAACTAAAAATAACTTTTTAGTTAGAACATGTCATATGGCATTTTGTTCCTTATAAATCTTTGTAAGTAACTAGGCACAATTAAATATAAAACCCAAAACCTGCGCCGCCCGCGCAGCAGGCGGCGAGGGTTTTGATCTGTTTTTTGATTATGCCGAGGGACTTATATAGCAATGCAAGTTTCACTTAGGACAGAAAAACCAAATAAATAAAGGCGGCGCAAAGCTCCGCCTAGA
>CAIJEA010000434.1 GCA_903819605.1 uncultured cyanobacterium
AACTTTGCGATCGATATTGTGCAAATCCTGCGCGATTATGGTCATGATGTACTCACCTCATACGATGCTGGACAAGCTAATCAAGGAATTCCCGATCCAGAAGTTCTCAGATTTGCCACAAATCAAAATCGAATTCTAATAACTTTTAATCGCGATGATTTTATCGATTTACATCGTAGGGGTATGAATCACAGCGGCATTATTATTTGTAAAGACGATCGCGACTATCAGGGACAAGCCAAATTTATCAATGACTTTTTGCAGGCTCAGACAAAAGATCTTAGCGATCGTCTGATTCGCATCCAAAAGCGAAATCAACCCAAGTCCAGTACCCCAGTATTCATCATTCGAGAATACTAAGGAATATTTTGCGATTGCGCTTGATGATTACAAAATGCGACACGAGTAAAGCTTTATAATAGGTGCAAGCTAATGCAGCAACACTTAAACCTATGCTACAACTCCAAGAACAATATATTACTAATCCTCAAAGCGATCTCATAGCCTGTTGTAACTTACAAAAATGAAATTTTACTCTTGGAATCCAGACAAGAATAAACTACTTCAACAAGAGCGTGGCATTAGCTTTGAGGAAATCGTATTTCATATTCAATCTGGTGATGAAATTGAAATTTTTGACCATCCCAATCAAGAACGCTATCCCAATCAAAAAATATCTGTCGTTGTCGTTGAAGGATATGTTTATTTAATCCCTTTCGTTGAATCTAAAGAAGGAATCTTCTTAAAAACAATTATCCCAAGTCGCAAAGCTACCAAAAAATATCTAGGTGAAACCCATGACTAACCTCGATTCCGAAGAACAAGAAATTTTAGAAGCGTTTGAAAGCGATCGCCTGACTCGAACAGCAAATTGGCAGGAAGAATTAGAACAGCATCAACAAATTGCCTCTGCAACCTTTGCCCAAAATAGCGTAATCAACATCTCTGTTTCTGAAAAAGACCTGCGATCGCTACAAAAACGTGCATTAGCAGAAGGCATTCCCTATCCATTATTTGTCTCCAGCATTTTACATAAATTTATTGAAGGCAAATTAGTAGAAATCTCTTAACCTAAAGAGATATGGTTATCTGTGAAATAGCGATCGCCTATTTCTGCCTTACTCAAATTCTGGCTTTTGAGGCGATCGCAATTTAGACTTTTACTAACTCAGAGCCATTGATTGACTTGCGAACGTGGATTTGAGTCGGTAGGCGATCGGCGAGAGATTGAATGTGCGTGATTACTCCAATCAGGCGATCTTGTTGGCGTAAAGATTCGAGGATTTGAGTGACGCTTTCGAGCGTTTCGCTGTCGAGAGTGCCAAAACCTTCATCTAGGAAGAGACTACCAAGCTCTATGCCCATCGATAGCCTTTCAGATAAAGCAAGCGCCATTGAGAGAGAAGCTGCAAAAGTTTCACCACCTGAAAGCGTGCGGACACGCCGCTTTTCGCCACCATTCCAATTGTCGGACACCCAATAATCACCGCTTTCGATTTGGAGAATATAGCGATCCTCAGAAAGTTGTTGTAATAGAACTGAGGCGCGATTTGCAAGTTCCTGCTGGAGACTATCGAGAATATATTCTTGGAATTTATTAGACTGCAAATCTTGGGCGAGGGTATGGTAGGTTTGCTCTTGAGCTAATAGAGAAGTTTTACGTTCTTCTAGCTCCTGTGATTCTTGCCGTTTTTGCTGTGCTTGTTCTAGCCATGCTTTGATCGAGGCGCGATTTTCACTAGCTAGTTTTAGCTCTTGTTCAGCCTGTTGTGATTCCTCCTGTAATTTTGCGATCGCCACTTCGTCCGTATGTTGATCGGCGATCGACTCTGCAAACATTTGCAAGCGCGTAGTTAATTCTTGCTCTTGGCGCTGATAGTTTTCAATTTCCTTTTGCCATGATTCTACTTGCGATCGCGTCGCTTGAGCAGCGAGAAATTCTGCCTCGGTGAAATTTAGAGATGCTAG
>CAIJEA010000435.1 GCA_903819605.1 uncultured cyanobacterium
CATGAAATTTTATTTGTGCAAGGGGCACTGGTCAGTTAAATCATGATCGGCGTATTTGCATCTTTTTTGTCGGCATGAAATGGAAGTTTCAGGAGACATCCCCCATTACCTAACCAGTGCCATGAACTGCCCCTACTATTTTTTTTGATTTGTGTAAGTCTCTAGGCATAATTAAAACCCAAAAAACTTTGTCGCACGCAGCGTGCGACAAAGTTTTTTTTAAATTGCAGCAAGCTACTTAGTCCAATCTTTAGTAGGTAAACCACCTAAATCTGGTGTATCCACTATTGATTTCAACCCTTCTAAAGTAGCGGGAATAGATCGCGGGTCCATAAACATTACTTTGCTACTATCACTCGAACCGATCGCCGTACCCATCGAAATATAGCTCTGGGCTAGCAAAAATTGCAGCGCTTCCTGAGCTTGAGGATTGCCCTTCATCGATTGTAATAATACTTGCATCGCCTGAGCAGTTCCTTGCGCCTTTAGCACCTGTTCCTGTCGTTCTGCCTCAGCACGTAAAATGCGTGATTGTTTCTGACCTTCTGCCTCCAAAATTGCCGCTTTTTGTGAAGCTTCAGCATTGAGGAGTTGAGAATCAGCTAAACCTCGCGCCTTGTTAATCGCTGCCTCGCGATCGCCCTCAGAAGTAAGAATAGCAGCGCGTTTTTTACGTTCTGCGGTCATTTGCAGTTCCATCGACTCCTGCACCGCCTTGGCTGGCAAGATATCGCGCAACTCTACCCGCGTTACCTTCACGCCCCAAGGCTCGGTGGCATCATCAAGATCGCGAAGTAGTAGTTCGTTGATTTTATTTCTCGCAGTAAAGGTTTCATCCAGTTCCAAGCTCCCTAACTCTGATCGGATCTGGGTCAGCACAATATTAACGATCGCTTGCCGCAGGTTCTCGACGCGGTAATAAGCTTTTTCCATATCGACAACTCGCCAATAGACAACCGCATCGGCAGTAATTGGTACGTTGTCGCGAGTGATGCATTGTTGGGGAGGAATATCTAAGACTTGTTCTTTGATCGATCCTTTGTAGCTAACGGTATCAATAAAAGGAAGAATAAAGTGAGGTCCCGCAGGAAGTTTGCGCTTGTATTTGCCAAAGGACGCAACAAGTGCTTCTTCACCTTGATTAATAATTTTAAAGGATGTACTCCCCATGCCAAAAAAGACACCTGCACCGATCACAAAACTCCATAAGTCCATAGTGTTTTTCCTGTGAAAGACTAAATTTTAATAATGCCGATTTTATATTGCCTATGCTAAGCCGAAAACTTACTCATGGTTTCAATAATTTGTGTAACAGAAATACGAGTAAAAATACGCTTTAAGGCTCTGATCGCTTTGCTAGCAGGATTTTATTTTTCCTATGGCTTGTTATAAATAGCGATTTTGGAAAGTTCTCGATCTGTTCGTGGGCATAAGATTGAGATCGGCGCTAATTACTTATTGCAGTTGAGTTAAAGGAGTTTTAATGTCGGGGCGATCTCCACTTTAAGCTCCCAAATTTAGAATTCTAAAAACAGCTATTTATCAATATTTCTATGCTTCAATTCCCAGTACGGCTAAGCGATCGCGTAATTTTTGAGCCTCTAATTCAGCAAGTCTAGCTCGTTCTTCCGCAGACTCTGCTCTTTGCTGGGCATCATCGGCACGTTGAGTTTGTGCTTGTAAGGCAGCAAATAGCTCACTAGGAATTAACAACTTTTCGCCATTATCTTGTCGATAGAAATTAATCAGAGATCCTTCGACCTCAAGGCTTAATCCTAAAACTTGACTCAAGCCATCAGCGATCGCAGAATAAACCAGAGACTCCTCCTCATTTTCTGGCAGATTAGATTGACGACGATAGCCGCGTAACTTTTCGGGAATCCATTCGCCTTTAGGATCGAAAAGCCAATATTCTAGAACTCCAATGCTTTCATAAAGCTCCCGCTTTTTCGTTTGGTCATGAGCTTGTGTACTCGCAGAAGTCATTTCAAAAATGACACTGGGAACTTGCCCCGTTTCCCAAATTTTGTAATTGTCATAGGGCTGTTGCGGAATATCAAAAATTACCATCACATCAGGCGCAACCCTCAATCTAGGAAAACCATTCGCGTAATACAAAATTTGATCGGCAAGGACAACAGGCGATTGCTCAGAAAACTTTTCGGCTAAATAATTGCGTAACACTGCAACCGTCGCAATAATCGCATCAGCATGAACAGAAGTCTCTGCCAAGGGTTCACCATCCTCAGAAGGATAAAATATTTCTTTTTGTATTTCTTGAGTTTTGGGAACTTGTTGAACAGACTCAAGAGCAGGAGTAACAATTGGTGTCATAGCTCAAACAATGCGATCGCACTGACAGCAGGGGACTTTTAAAGATATTTTTTAATTATAGCGATCGCGGTAAATATACTGAGTTTCGATGCGATCGCTGAAAATGTTAACGTATTAAGATAAATTTACAATTCTTCAAGCCTTGTCTTTAGTGGCTTATTCCTGATGGCTAAATGTGTAATTAATCGCCGAGCCGAATTTTCTGCTAGTCATCGCTACTGGCTGCCCGAAATTCCAGATGAAGAAAATCATGCCAAATTCGGAGCATGTACTAACTTCCCACCCCACGGTCATAACTACGTTCTATACGTGGGGATGCAAGGAGAGATTGATAACACTGGCATGGTCCTTAACCTCTCCGATGTCAAGCACACGATCGCCCGTGAAATCACAACTCAACTAAATTTTTCCTATCTCAACCAAGCATGGGAAGAATTTCAGCAAACCCTACCAACTACTGAAAATATTGCCCGCGTTATTTGGCAGCGTTTAGAATCGCATCTGCCATTGGTCAATATTCGCTTATATGAACATCCTGAACTCTGGGCTGAATACAAAGGTAACGACATGCAAGCATATTTAACGATTAGCACTCACTTTTCCGCCGCCCATCGTCTCGCTCTCGACTCTCTTTCCCTCGAAGAAAACACTGAAATCTATGGTAAGTGCGCCCGCGTGCATGGTCATGGACATAATTACCATTTAGAAGTGGCGATCGCTGGCGAAATCGATCCACGCACAGGCATGATTGCCGATTTGAGCGACTTTCAAAAAGCTCTCGATCGCTATGTTCTCGATCCGATGGATCATACTTTTCTGAACAAAGATATTCCTTACTTTGCAGAAGTAGTACCAACTGCCGAAAACATTGCTGTGTATATTCAAAAAGTACTCACTCAACCAATTCGCGAAATTGGCGCAAAATTGCATAGCATTAAGTTGATCGAAAGTCCAAACAACTCCTGTGAAGTTTACGGAGAATACCAACTCTCTGACATCGAACATTCCTTAGAAGAAGCTTTAGCAAAAGCAGCTTAATTAAGATAGGCAGCGCTTTGCGCTGCCTATCTTAAAGTAATGAGTTTATGACTTTAAAGCAACAACATCCCAAAGCGCAGGATGCAGTCTTAGGGGGGCAAGCACCGCCACCTCTAGGAGGTGTTGTACTAGGTGGCATTGCAGGCGTAAAGCGTAGGATTACAAGTCCAGCGATCTCCCCAAGAATTTCTGCTCTGCGCGAAGCTCTCAACTATGGCGAAACAGGATTAAATTTAGTTTTAGAAGCGCTTCAGGATGAATCGCTCCAAGTCCAACGTCAGGCGCTACTTCTACTTTGGCGCAGACCAGAACCATATATTCAGCAAGTATTAGCAGGCTATAGTCAGTATCAACTATTTGATATTATCAACACTTTGCAAGGTCATGAAGAGGCGATCGTTGCCCTCGCCTTATCTGCAAATGGACGTATTTTATATAGCGCTGGCGCAGACTTCTCGATTAAGGTCTGGGATTTAAGACAAGGAGAATGCCAAGCCATACAGATTGGTACAATTCGCGGACACAATCATATTGTTACTTCCATAGCCCTAAGTAGCAACGGCAGAATGTTAGTTAGTGGCAGTCGCGATAAGACGATCAAACTATGGGATGCACGATCGGGAAAGGAATTACTCACGCTCTCAGGTCATATCGGCTATGTGAACTCCGTAGCAATTACGCCCGACGGCAAAACTCTAGTTACAGGTAGCCAAGACACCACAATTAAACTTTGGGATATCCGAACAGGTACGGAAATTCGCACCCTGCGCGGTCACACTAGCCTAGTTGATTCCGTTGCACTTAGTCCTAATGGAAAAGCGATCGCCAGTTGTAGTTGGGATACGACAATTCGTGTCTGGGATTTAATCTCTGGAAAACAACGTTGGGAATTTATCGGGCATTCAGCGCGAGTGCTATCCTTTGCCATCAGCCCCGACGGACGTATCCTTGTCAGTGGCAGTCTTGATACCCGTATCAAAGTCTGGGATCTCGAAACAGGTAAAGAAATTCGTACCCTTGAAGGTCATTGGGGCTGGGTTAAGTCTTTGCTCATTAGTCGTGATGGAAAAACATTAATCAGTGCGAGTTACAAAGAGATCAGAATTTGGAACCTAGAAACAGGAGAACCGATTCAAGTTCTCAACGGACATATAAATCTGATTAATGCGATCGCCCTCAGTCAAGATGGACAAATTCTAGTCAGTGGCGGCGAAGACTGCAATATTCACATATGGAGCGTTCCATAACAAAAAATGTTCGTGCTTCGCACGAACATTTTTAACTAAGCTTCAATATCTAAGAGATATCTAAATTTTTATCTTTAAAGATATTGAAGTATGCCCCCAATTTCTTTAATTAAACTTCAGCTTTGATTTGCTTTTTGCGTCTAGTAGCGCGCCATCCACCCAAAACGCTAGCCGCTAAAATACCAGCGATCGCTGGAGGAACTGGCACAGGTTTTACAGCAACCACATCATTGCCACATTCAAATCCTAAAGTTGCTAAAAACTGCCTACCCTGATACTCATTAGGAAGCGTAAACTTAAAACCAAACGTATTAGGATTTGCACTAGCTTGATAAATAGTTGGAGGAAATCCTAGTGTTGTTAGGTCTGTTTGACTGAGATAGGACAAGTTGCCACCAGCAAATAGAGTGCCCGTAGCAATTTCAAGTGGAAGAGAGCCACCACCGTTAATGTAAGGAGAGAAATAGGAATCATTAGATGCAAGATCGCCTACTCTAGAATTGCCAGCAGTAGATGTGTAAGAGTTATAGCTAGAATATCCACTATTGCTAGCCGCGACGCTCTGACCTGTAACACCAGTATAGACACCTACAGAAGCTCCGCCAAAGTCATTATTAGGTGCAAATCGGATGCCAACTAAAGAGTTCGTTCCTTGAGCAGTACTAAAATTGTTGCCAGAGTTACCATAACCAAAGTCTAAGAAAAGTGAACCAAAACCAATATTATTACCGTTGTAATTCACCCCATACAATGAATTACTTGAGTTAATCCCCACATAAACATCGTTACCTATGACTTTATAGCCCATGCCATAAATATCCCAGCGACTGTCTGCATTGAAACCAGTTGCCCCTGAACCATCGTAGGAATAGTCATCCCTTGCATAGTTCCAATCATTTATTAGAGTTCCCGCCTGTGCTGGAAGAGTTGTAGCGATCGCCCCTAAAGATACAACTATTGCCGAAGCTATTTTTTGAGCAACTGACTTCTTCATTTTTTCTTCCCTTATACTATTTAAAACCTAAACCCGCAGATTAGAGCATTTAATCTATTGCTATCCATAATCAACGTTTTAGTCCCTGTTGTCAGTTAGTAGAAGTTATCAGAAAGTTATAATTGATACATTCAGTTGGTTGTCTAAATAGTTGCAAAGTTATATATGGCAATCCTAAATCATTTGCATTTTCCTAAGTTTGTGAAAGAGCGCACCTTTCGGAGGTAATCTTTCACGAATTATTTAGGATTTCTATATAATTTCACTTAATTACTTCGTAATTTCTGAATTTGGCGATCGCTCAGTTGCGCCCACTGAGGATTTTTTTGTTGATTAAAATACGCCTGAGCCTGAATAAAAGATTGAATTGCGTCTTGTTTTTTGCCTGCTCTAACCTGAGCTACACCAAGCGTATAAAAAGCTTCAGCATATTCTTTGCGGAATTTTAAAGCATTGCCAAGTTGCCCGATCGCACTCTCCGTTTGACCTTGAATTAATAAAGCTGCACCCAAATTGTAATAGGCTTCTGCATATTCAGGATTTAGCTGTAACGCTTTGGCATAATAAGCAATTGATTTCTGAATATCGCCCTGCGTTTGAATTAGTAATCCTAAGTTATAAATCGTTTCAGGTGATTGAGGATTGAGTTTAAGGGCTTGATTAAGATTAGTGATTGCTCCATTCACATCTTTTTTTTCTTTAAGCGCTAGCCCAAGATTGTAATAGGCAACGGAGAGATTTGGATCGAGTCGAACTGCTTTTTGTAAGTTAGAGATTGCTTGAGTAGCATCACCCGACTGTAACTGAGCCGCTCCTAAATTACTGTAAGCGATCGCAAACTTTGGATCGAGCCGAGTTGCCCGTTGAAAAGAGTAAATTGCCTCTTTGAGCCTACCAGCCTGCACGTAAGCAAGTCCAAGATTGTAATGCGCCGCAGTTAATTCAGGATTTTTCTTAATTGCCGCCCGAAAAATTACTACAGCACCTTCTAAGTTACCGAGACGAACATAGGCATTACCACGCTCTAAAAGCTGATCGGCATTCTCATTCGGTGGAACCACAATCTGTTGCGGCTGGGGCGGAATTTTTTGAGGTGGCTTTTGACGAAGTTGGGCGATCGCAATATCAGCGCAATATGCACTAACAACTAAAACTGATAATCCCGAAGCGAAAACGCCCAAAACTGGTTTCATAAAATCAAATTTCGTGTTAATGCCAGTCGAATCTCCAAATCTTAACAAATTTAGTTTGCAAATTTAGTTAAATCAAGAAATTATAGCCGTAGCAATGCAAGTTTAGCTTAAGAAATAAAACCCAAATAAATAAAGACGGTGCGAAGTGCCGTCTTTATTTATTTGGGTTTTATTTGGGTAGTCCTAAAGAACAAAGGGCGCTCATTCACTTTAAAAAAATAGGATCGTTACTGTCTCTAAACTACAGACAAAACATTACAAAACCGATCCTTTCCTTTTTAGGACTACCTTGATTTGTCCTAGCTATATTCCCAATAGCTATAGCCAGTCATTTTAGGACAAAAGCAAAACCC
>CAIJEA010000436.1 GCA_903819605.1 uncultured cyanobacterium
AGCGCTCTTGATTATTAGTAGTTATAAACACTTCCTCTCTTAAACCCACACCACTATCAAGGACTCTTTGTTTTACTTTACTAATTCTTTGAGCATCTTCTGGAATCTCTAAAAGATCGATATCTTGTTTTCCCAATACTGATTCATAACTATTACCTAGGGAGGAGTTATATAACCAAGTATATCTCAATTCTCGATCTTGCATGGAAACTGTAATTGGAGAGTTTTTCAGGACTAAGTAAAAGCGTTCTTCTGTAAGTTTTCGTTCACTAATTTCAATTTCCAACTCAGCATTAGCTTTAGAAAGCTCAAAGGTTCGCTCTTTTACTTTAGCCTCTAGCTCAATGTTAAGATTGTGGATATATTCTTCAGCACGTTTGCGATCGCTAATATCCTTAACTCGCACCATATTGATACTCTTATCAGCGACATTAATGTTCTTAGATGCGATATTCCCCCAAAAAGTATTTCGTTTTCTAGTCACATATTCTATTTCTCTACTCCAAAAACCCAACCTATGGAGATCTCTAGCAATTGAGAGGAACTCATCTTCAGTAAACTGCTGTTTTTGAAGTGTTTGCCCATTAATGCCGATTAGTTCTCCTTTAGTATTGGCTTCAAACATTTCTACAGCTCGTTGATTGCAATCAAGAATCAGTAGGCTAACTGGATCGACCAAAAAAATAGCATCAGTAGATTCGTTATAAATTGCTTCTCTGAGATCTCGACTGCGAACTAGTTCTAACTCAGTTTGCTTACGTTCTATAATTTCGCTTTCTAAGGCTAAATTGATCGCCGCTAGTTGAGATGGGCTGGGAAGCACCAGCACCTTAGGTATTAAAGGAATGAGGCTTGCAGCAGTAAAAACTGAGATGATTGCTGTAATTGCTTTGATACCTCCTGACACCCAGTAGGTGGGATACCAAAGCGTCCATATTTCCATTAAGTGGGTGGTTCCACAGAAAATTATAAATGAACTAAACAATAAGAAGATAAACCTAAAAGGTAAATCTTCACGCTTGCGGACAAAGTAAACTAATCCAATCGGAATAGAATAGTAGGCGATCGCAGTTAGTAAATCTGATACGATATGCAGCCACACTAACTGCGTATTCCATAAATAGCAATGTCCGTGGGGGATAAATGACTCAGAGTCAAAAAGACCTTGTATTAGTTCCATATTTTAGGAATACCTCTGTTATTTATAGAAATAGAACATATAGACTCACGAAAAAGAGCGAAATGTAAGGGCAATTCATGAATTGCCCTTACATGGAAATACAGGTTTCAAGTCATTTTTACGTAAAGTCTAATATTCACAAAAATAAGTTTTCTTGTATTTTAGCGATATCTCTAAAATCTGTGGTGGTCTTTTGTCATGGGATTGGGCTAATATTTCTATGGGTATAAATGCTTGGATTTTAAAGTCAATTAGAATTAAACCGCAAGAATTGGGTGTTTTGACTCAATGGTAGTGAAATAGAATGTGACAGTATCTCTGGGATATTTTGCCATGCAGCAAACTTTAATCAAGAAATCTGATGTGGTTGAGCGAGTAGAATCACAGCCTTGGGAGAGAATCTATGCCGATCTCGAATATCGGGGTTTTGCCTGCACAGATCAAATTCTTCAACCGCATGAATGCCATAATTTAATTTCAATGTACGCTGACTGCTCTCTATTTCGCAACCAAGTAATTATGCAAAATCACGGCTATGGACAGGGAGAATATCAATATTTTGGCTATCCACTTCCTGCGATTGTCGGCGATCTAAGGCAGTCAATATATTTACAATTAGTGACGATCGCGAATCAATGGCATTCAGCGATGAAAAGAGATAGGTTTCCCGATACCTTATCAGAGTTTTCAGAACTCTGCCATCAGTCAGGACAGACTCGCCCAACTCCGCTATTACTAAAATATGAGCCTGAAGGCTATAACTGCTTACACCAAGATCTTTACGGTGATCTAACTTTCCCACTCCAAGTCGCGATTCTATTGAGCGATCCAGCAAAAGATTTTTCGGGTGGTGAGTTTGTACTGACCGAGCAAAGAGCAAGAAGTCAAGCAAAAGTAGAAGTTGTCAATTTACACCAAGGACAGGCAGTTATCTTTGCGGTCAATCACAAGCCAGTAAAGGGAAAACGAGGATCTTCTCGCATTAATCTACGGCATGGAGTCAGCCGAATTCTCTCAGGGCAGAGATTTTGTCTGGGCGTAATTTTTCATGATGCAAAATAATGGCAGAATTAATCAAGCCTAATCAACATTTGAGCGAGGCGATCGCGCAACTTTATTTACTGGATCGAGACTTCAAGAAAATCGAAGTCTTGGCTGGCAACTTGGAAGTGAGAAGTTCTCAGCCCACATTCGCCGCACTTGTACGAATTATTGTCGGTCAACAACTTTCCACTAAAGCTGCCGATGCCATCTTTCTTCGGCTTACCGAATTGCTCGAAATTCTACCAGCAAATATTGCTGCGAGTTCCTCAGAAGAATTGCGCTCAATAGGTTTGAGCCGCGCTAAGGTCTTCTGTTGCCAACAACTAGCGATCGCCATTTTAGAACAAAACCTCAGTATCGAATCTTTTACCGAGATGTCCGATCAAGCGATCGCCTCGCAACTTCTCCAAATTAAAGGAATCGGTAAATGGACTGTCGAGATTTTCTTACTATTCTGCCTTGAAAGGTATGACATATTACCATCAGGCGATTTAGCGCTTCAAGTTGGCTATCAGAAGTTAAAAAACTTGAGCAATCGACCTTCTGCTAAAGAACTAATCACTTTAATGGAGCCTCTAAAGCCTTACCGAGGAGCCGCCGCCCATCTACTTTGGCACTATTATCGAAATCTAAACAAACTCGGAACAAATTGATTTATCAATCCTATTCCAAATACTTTTATCCAAGACCAGAGGATAAAATGAATTTTCTACAAAATCTGTGATAAAAACTTCTTCGTGCGTTCTTCTTTAGGATTGTGGAAAAACTCTTCGGGCGTTGCTTCCTCGACAATTACGCCACCATCCATAAATACGATGCGATCAGCGACTTCACGGGCAAATCCGACCTCATGTGTAACTACCACCATCGTCATTCCTGAATCTGCAAGCGATCGCATAACATCGAGAACTTCACGTACCATCTCAGGATCGAGAGCTGATGTGGGTTCATCGAACAACATAATTTTGGGTTGCATTGCCAAGGCTCTAGCGATCGCTACACGCTGCTGTTGCCCTCCTGATAGCTGCAATGGATATTTGTGCGCTTGTTGAGAAATACCGACTCTTTCTAATAGTTGAGTAGCAACTTCCGAAGCTTTTGTCTTTGACCACTTACGAACCCATGATGGAGCAAGGGTAATATTTTGGAAAACGGTAAGATGGGGAAATAGATTAAATTGCTGAAATACCATCCCCACTTCGCGTCGGATTGCATCGATATTGCGATGATTTTCAGGCGACAGCTCAAATCCATCTATAAAAATTTTGCCCTTTTGGTACTCTTCTAAAGCATTGAAAGTTCTCGCAAATGTAGATTTTCCTGAACCAGATGGCCCCATAATGACGACAACTTCACCCCGATTAACTGTTAAGCTCACCCCTTTAAGAACATGAAAACTTCCATACCATTTGTGCACATCTTGAGCCACAATCATTGGCTCAGTCATTTCAGTCATTGATGGGTTTGAGCGTGATGTTTCTTGCATGATGATTTAGTTGCCTATCTTAACTAAGGATTATATAGCAATCGTCAAGTCAAAGAGTAGAACCGCGATTTATATGAATCTACATCTTTGCCTATGGCGCTATAGGCTATTTTGATGAACTACACGGGCATCTAAACCAATTTCCGATCGCATAATATTTTTTAAGACTTCAGCGCGATCGCGATCGGGATATCCTTGCACCATAATGATATTACCAAATCTCGAAGGAATTATTTTAGCAGAAGTAACAACACTACGTACCCGAAGGAGAGATTCTTCATCAGAAGAAGGAATTATTACTAAATAGGGAAACTTATCAATCGCTGGTTGTGGGACTAGAGCGGCAATTCGAGCATTATAGGGGATTTGCAGAGGCTGAGTATAAGTTGGAGGAATCGTTGAAGGACTTGGAGATGGATTAGAAGGAAGTGTTGGTGATGTTGTATCACTAGCAATATACTGCGATCGTGGTGGGATAATTTGCTGAGGAGGAATTGCAGGAATTGGATCGCGATCGCTCAAAATATCGTTGGCATCTTGAGCACGATTGGTTAGCGGAGTAGAAGATTTAGGATAAGGCAAAGAAGATGCGAGAGAAGATGGAGAACTTTTCCAACTAGATTCCTTTGGCGTGACTGGCTGAGGTACATCTGGCAATGGCTCCACAAATATGCTGCTGCTAGATGGCGGTAATGCTTTTGGTGGTGTAATGGGTACTGTGAAGTTTGGTTGTGGCGATCGCGTAATTTCAACAGTATCCACTGTACTTGGGCTATTGTCTAAATTATTATTAGGAACAGACGATCTTAATGTCGGCGGGATAGAAGACACGATAGAACTACTAGTTATCTGCGGAGCAGGAGCCGTTGGAGATTCTCCGACAAAAGCAATATCGCCTGCAACCTTTTTTGGATCGAGTTCGTTCCCAACGGCAACTTGGGTTACTCCCGAATTATTGTTAAGATCCTTCTCTAGATTATTGCGGAAGATGTTTTTACCAAGATTGGTAGAAGTGCCGAGATCGGGAGTAGGATAGCCCTTACGGTCTTTTAGAATGACAATCCCATTACGTTTATTATCAGAAATCAAATTGTTTCGTAAAGTCGGAGCTGAGAGATTAGAAATAATAACTCCATCGGTATTATTAAGAATATTGTTATTGCTCACATTCACTCGCGATTTTTGCCCGATCGCTAGTCCAAAGCCCGTACTTTCAAAAATGTTATTACGAATTTCGCCCGTGCTACTGCCAACTGCCGATAGTCCATTTGCGCCATTTTTCTTAAATACGTTTTCACTGACGATCGCATCGGCAGTACCTGTCAGAAATAGACCTTCGCGATCGCTATTCGTAAAAGTATTATTAGCGATCGCCACGCGCTTACCTGACTCTATCCAAACCGCCGTACCTCTGGTATTAGGATTGGTTAAGGTAATTCCTTCAATTCTGGCATCGTTTTCCGCAAGAACCGTAATATTTTGACTAGCAAAGGAAGGGCTAATAAATTTACCACCTCCATTAATAAAAGTGTTAATGCCTCTAACTGATGGTTCACCTCGAAGAGTTACACCTGCGGGAAGTCTGATTGGAAAGGATTCTCCTGTCTCGGCGCTATAGACTCCCTGCGTTAGCTGAATCACTGTTCCTGCGATCGGTTTAGTCGCAAGGGCAGACGAGATCGACGGATATGGATTATTCGGTGAGCCATCGCCATTAGGATTAGCTCTCGGCGCTACATAAATTAAGGCTGCTGTCTGCGGTAAGGGGGGACTCTCCTGTTGGCTGATTTTCCAAGTCTGTAGGCGCATTGCTGGTGAGGCAGGGCGCGCAGATATTGGTGGGGCGATCGCCAAAATTATCATGCTTGTGGCGATCGCGCTGAAGAGACTAGGTTTGCATCGCATACTGGGAAACCTCATTAACCAACGGACAAAAACTTACATTAAAAGTACAAGAGTACAAGCTTTCGCAAATCAAAATACACGAAAAGTCTCCTACTAGCAAAGTTAAATAAAAAGGGGCGCGTTGCGCCCCTTTTTATTTCCTAGACAAAACTAAGCGATCGCTCGGCGGCGATGACTTCACCGATGCGGTTAGTGATAAATCCTTGAGACTGGAAATAGGCGATCGCCTCATCGGCTTTAATTGGATCGACGACTACCGCCATCCCAATACCCATATTAAAAGTATTGAACATATCTATCTCTGGAACTTCACCCTCAGACTGAAGCCATTGGAACAAAGCAGGAATCTGCCAGCTACCACGAACAATCTGTACAGCTTGCCCTTCACCAAGGCAACGGGGCAAGTTTTCTGGCAATCCGCCGCCTGTGATATGCGCGAGTCCGTGAATACCAAAATTGGCTTTGAGCGCCGCTAAAACAGGCTTGACATAAATCTGTGTGGGAGTGAGAAATACTTCAGCCAAGGTTAAATCTTGAGTATCGATGGAAATTTCTAACTTATCGCTCCAGTTGTAGCCTTTAGTTTCGATGATTTTGCGGACAAGGCTATAGCCATTGCTATGGATACCCGAACTCGCCAAACCGATCACCACATCACCAATGTTTACTTGAGAGCCATTGAGCATTTCCGACTTTTCCGCGATCGCCACACAAAAGCCCGCCGCATCATATTCACCAACACCATAAAATCCCGGCATCTCCGCCGTTTCGCCACCCAGCAAAGCACAACCCGCCATTTGACAACCATCGGCGATTCCCTTAACGACTTCGGCTAATTGATCGGGTTCGAGCTTGCCTGTAGCTAGATAATCTAAGAAAAATAGTGGCTCAGCTCCAGAGGTCAACACATCGTTAACGCACATGGCAACGAGATCGATGCCGATCGTGTCATGTTTATTGGCTGCCTGAGCAATTTTTAGCTTTGTACCAACGCCATCTGTACCTGAAACGAGAACGGGTTGGCGATAACCTGTTGGTAATTCAAAACAGCCGCCAAAACCACCGAGATCGCCTAATACACCAAGACGATGTGTTCTAGCGACAGAATCGCGAATTTTTTCAACGAAGGTACGACCTGCTTCGATGTCTACACCCGCTTGACGATAATCCAAAACCTCTAACTCCCAATTTCATCACTTTTTTAAAGGATTGCAAAGCAATCCTTTAAAAATATTTATTGCTTTGTCTAACTCAACCCATTTAGATAATTGCTTCGCAATTATCTAAAAAATATTTATTGCTTGCCTAACTCGTCAGCCCGACGGGTTGCAGCAAGCACGGCTTCTATCATAGCGGAACGCAAGCCCGCTTTTTCTAACTGGGCGATCGCGGCGATCGTCGTTCCCGCAGGACTAGTGACCTGATCTTTTAACTGAGCAGGGTGAAGCTTAGTTTCAGTTAATAATTGTGCTGTTCCCAAAACAGTTTGTGTCGCTAGTTGCAAGGCGATCGCTCTCGGTAAA
>CAIJEA010000437.1 GCA_903819605.1 uncultured cyanobacterium
ATGTATCCAAGCATTTGCGATTGATGAAGGATGCGGGAGTAGTAGCCTGTCGGAGAGAGAGTGTGTGGCGCTTTTATCGAGTCATTGATACGGAGTTACTGACGCTGTGTAGTTCTAGCCATAAATTTCGGAATAATTCTTGAGATGGATGCTCAGTGCTTTCCACTAAGCATCCATTCATAACTTAATTAGGATACAAACGTTATGAGCTGTCAAATTCGCAAATTTTTCTCTTGGTTATTGTTGATTGGGGCAATTACGATCTTTGCTCTGATCGGATTAGGAATTCTTGACGCTCCTAATGCATCGGCGGCGATCAGACAATTAGAAGAAGCGCCAAATCAGATGGTGTATCAGGTTCGTCAATCTCTGAAGGATCAACATGGCAATACTTGGCAAACTGTTGCTTTTAAGAGGGTTCGTCCTGATGGCAATAGTAGTTTTGAGTTGCGCTTAGTGGGTTTTCCTAATTTGGTAACGATCGATCATTCTCAATCTCTAACTTTAACTAACTCGTTGGGAAAAGCCCTTACCGCTGCTGATACTTCTAGCAATATTTTCAAAGAGGGATCGCAGCCGAATGTCGGACAGTACGATCTTCAACCTCTGTTGTCAGATTTGCAAGCGGAGATTCCTTTAAAGATTTCTTTGCCAACACTCAAAGGTGATGCGATTAGCTTATCAGTTCCGCCTTCGTTAGTTGCGGAATGGAAAACTGTGGCTAATTACTAACAGCGTTCAAATTATCCCCTAAACAATAAATTAAATTGGAGAAATCAATGACAGAACTATTTTCCCGCGAATGGATGCAAGCTTTTGGCGAACAATGGAATGCCGAACCTGAGCTATCCGATGCCCTTGCCAAGATTCATTTCAACTCGGCGATCGCCTATGGTTTCATTGACGATACCGATCCGATTGGCGTGCTGACAGTGCAGGAAGGAAAGGCGATCGCGGCAGAAAGCTACAACGGACAAACGCTGAATTGGGATTTACGCGCCGATCGTGCAAATTGGGAGAAATGGAAAGCGAAAGGTTTGGACATGATGGGATTGGGCATGGCGTATATGAGCCGCAAGTTACAATTCCGTGTTGGTGATTACACTGCCATGATTAAAGACCCTCGGATGGCTGCCCCATTTATTAAATCATTCACGGTAATGAGCAGAGTTTAACAACAAGGAGTACAAGATCGACATGCAATCCACGAATAAGAAACCTCAAAAACTATCTCAAAATCAGCCTCAAAAAACTACCAAAAAACAATCTATGAATCCAGTATCACTTACGCCTGCACAACTAAATTTACGTCAAAATCAACTATTCCTAATTGATGTGCGCGGATGGTTGGAATATTGGATGGGGCATATCGCAGGAGCCGAGAAAATGAGTCGAGATCGCATTCTCAAAGAAATTCCTAAGGATCGAGCGATCGCCATTACTTGTCTTTCTGGACATCGTAGCGATATGGCGGCGCAATGGCTAGAGTTGCTCAGGGCTACAGTAAAGTCCATAGCTTAAATGGAGGTTTATTGGCTTGGCAAAGTGCTGGATATTCCGTCCATAGAGGCAATCGTCCTTAAACACAAAAAGTAAGGCTTAATCCCATGACTCACACTACCTCAGATGAATCACTTCATGAACCGCTCGATCCACCAGTTGATGAAGCAGTTAAACAGGAACCTAAACAACCGCAATCTCCCAAAATGTCTTGGAAGAGCTGGGGATTATTGGTCGGAGGTGTTCTTTTATTGACAGGAGGAACTTGGTTTTTATTGTCACTCAACCGATCGCCCCAACCTTCAGAAATTGTAAGTACCTCTGCTCTTAGCGTTGACACCTTAACTATACGTTCTCAATCCGTAGCAAATACGTTAGAACTTTCTGGTTCAATTCGCCCTGTAGAGCAAGCCACACTGTCCACGCGGGTCATGGGAAGAATTACGCAATTGTCACTCGAAGCGGGCGATCGCTTTCGTAAAGGCGATATTCTCACGCGGATAGATGTGATGGATATTACTGCCCAAACTGGTCAAGCACAGTTAGGCGTTGCCCAAGCCCAAGCAGAAGTATTTCGCTCTCAAGCTAGTCTAAATCAATTAGAATCGCAAAAGTTAGAAGCTCAAGCAGCCTTACGCTTAGCACAGGTAACGCAATCGCGAATGTCACGGCTGCAAGCAGAAGGAGCAGTTTCGCAATCAGTATTAGATGATGCAAATACAAATCTAGAACAAGCTAGAGCTAGAGTCGCGCAGTCAGAAGCAGGTATTCGTCAGTCACAAGCGGCGATCGCGCAAACCCAAGCGGCGGTGAGTCGCGCCGAACTGAGTGTCATCTCTTCAGATGTCAGCGAAAGCTATGGCACGATCTTCGCTCCTTTTGATGGCGTTGTTGTCCAGAAACTTGCTTATGAAGGAGAAATGGCGGCTCCTGGGACACCATTACTAAAAGTGGAGAATCCCAATAAACTTGAGCTAGAGATCTCTGTGCCTGAAGAGAATTTGCGGTTTGTGCGGGTCGGTCAATCGGTCAAAGTCCTGTTTGATGCTGTCAATCAATCACTCAATGCCACGATTCAACAAATTGTGCCAGCCTCAAATGTCCAATCTCGCAGCTTTTTAGTCAAAATTCCTCTGACCAATTCGGGTAAATTAATCTCTGGAATGTTTGGGAGAATTGCCTTACC
>CAIJEA010000438.1 GCA_903819605.1 uncultured cyanobacterium
AATGTAACTGTGCAAGCTAGCGGTAATATCCAAACCACAGGAACCTCGATAGTTTCTAGCAACACATATAGTATTATTACTAACCCTTCAAACATAGGAAACGCGGGCAATATTTCGCTTACGAGTACTAACGGCGCGATCGACGTGAGTTCAGGGCGCGTATGGTCTACTGCTACCAATGGAAATAGTGGCAATATTACCTTTCAAGCTTTTGGTGATATTACAACCAGTGCTGGCAGTTTCCCTTTAGCCGCAGTGGCAACATTTATTTCATTTGGAGCCACATTTGGAAGTGCGGGTTCGATCTCGATGATTAGTACAAACGGAGCCATTAATACTTCGCTGGGTGTTGTCGATGCTAGCAATTCTGTGACTGTGGGCGATAGTGGTAATGTAACTTTGCAAGCAGCAGGTGATATTAATACACAGCAAATAAATGCGATCGCACTCACTGGTAATGGCGGTCAAATCCGTCTAACTAGCACGGGTGGAAAGGTTAACACAACCACTGGCTCTGGAGTTTTGCGAGTTGACACCAGTAATGGTAACGCTGGTAGCATTTTTATTCAAGCTGCTAGCGATATCACTACAGCACTTGTGAATGCAGCTCCTACCATCGGAAATGGTGGTGTAATTTCTCTGATCAGTACAGGAGGAGCAATTGATACTACTTTGGGCACTGGAGCATTAGATGCTAGTGGTACAAGTGGAAATGGGGGGAATATCTTGTTGCAAGCAGCAGGAGATATAAGAGCGCAATTTATTTTAGCTGGGGGAAATGTGATCGGCAAGGGTGGTCAGATTCGGCTGATTTCTGGTGGCGCTATTAATAATATTACTTCAGGATTTATTTCAGCGAATGGTTCTGATGGCAACGCAGGCAGTATTTTCCTTCAGAGCGTCGGCAATATTACGACTGGAGTGTTACAGGCTAGTGTTGTCGATGGAACGGGTAATGCGGGACAAATCACATTAGTTAGTAAAAATGGTGCGATCGACACCTCGGCGGCTACGGTGCGAGCAAGAACTTTACTCGGAGTGAATGGTCTTGGCGGAAGCATCACCTTTCAGGCTTCGGGGGATATTACCACCAGTTCAATTCTCGCAACTGGGTTGTTAGGAGGTGGGAGTATTAATTTAACTAGCAAGAGCGGAGCCATAAACGCTGCTAGTACTCTCGACACAAGCTCAACTGATGGCAACGGCGGCAACATTACGCTGAATGCTACAACGAGTATCACAGCAGCGGAACTGATTGCTAATAGTTCCTTAGCAAAGGGAGGAAACATTAATCTTGATCCAGTTGGCGATATTGTATTCGATTTTGCTGATACATCTGGAGCCACTCAGGGCGGGGATTTTCGGGCTTTTACTTCGGGAGGAAATATTCGGGCGATCGCCATTAATCCAACCACATTTGGCTCTTGTGTTGGTTCGAGTATATGCACCGCAGGTGGCACAGGTGGATTTATCTTTATCCGTCATGGTGGACTAAATCCATTTACCATTGGTGATGCTAGTGTTAATGGTACTCTCGGCACCGTTACATCAGGAACTTCTATTCTTGAATTAGGTAGAATTATTCCTGTAGGGACAAGTATCTTCTTTCAAGGAAATATAGCCGTTGCTCCATCGGGTAATGTTGTCCTCGAACCACCTCCAGTTATTGACATATTGCAGATTCCTGAAGTCATCGAACAAAAATTGCTTGGGATTCGAGATGTCTTAAAAAAGCAAGTCGATTTAGAATTTCAAAAAGGTAATCTCGCTGCTGCATTCGATTTGATTGAAAGAGCTTACGTATCAGAGTTAGAGGTGTTTACAGGTAGCACCCTCAAAGTCAAGCCCATAGATATTGAGAACGCCCAGAATATACTTAGTGATGTTGCGAAGCGCACGGGTAGTGCCGCAGTCCTAATTTATCCAGTAATTTTGAGCGATCGCCTCGAAATTATGGTAATTCCTCCTAAAGATAAAGGTAAGCCATTCAATGTCTCTACTCGCGCCGCCTCAGAGAGGGTGATGAACGATGTATTGGCTGAATACCGATCTGATTTGCGCGATCCTACTTCCAATGACTATTTACCCAATGCTCAGAAGCTGTATAACTGGATCATGCGCCCCATTGATGCAGAACTGCAAGCCCGTAAGATTGACACCGTTGTATTCGTAATGGATTCGGGGCTGCGCGTAATTCCTCCTGGTGCTCTTCATGATGGCAAACAGTTTTTGATCGAGCGCTATGCAGCAGTTAATATCCCTGCTTTGCGTGTAACAAGACTAGAAGATCGCGATCGCAAAAATACCCGCATCTTAGCAATGGGACTGACTGAATCAGTGGGTGGGTTTAGTGCTTTGCCATCTGTTGATGTAGAGATTCGCACAATTAGTTCTGAATTGTTCGCAGGAAAGCCTTTCTTAAACAAAGAATTCACAGTGAGTAATCTCCAAACACAAAGGTCTCAGACCGATTTTGGGATTGTACATTTAGGAACCCATGGCAAGTTTGTCAGCGATACTGATAAAGATTCATTTATTCAGTTTTGGGATAGCCGTCTGACTCTAGATCGTATTCCCAAACTACGCTTTGATAGTCCAGTGGTCGAAATGTTGACTCTCAGTGCTTGTGAAACAGCAGTAGGAAATAACTTAGGCATAAGTGGTTTGGCGGTAGAGTCAGGGGCAAGGAGTGTTTTGGCTTCACTCTGGGCAATTTCTGACGCAGGAACAGCACCGTTTATGATCAGCTTCTATAAACTATTTCCTAAAGCTCAGACAAAGGCGTTAGCTCTACAACAGGCGCAGCGATCGCTCTTAGATGGAACTGTAAAAATCGAAAATGGTAAAATTATTGGTATTGAAGGACTTCCTGCAATATCACTCCCAGCAGGAAATAATTCAATAAATCTTCGTCATCCTTTCTTCTGGTCACCTTTTGTCCTTGTTGGTAATTGGCTGTAGAGGTCTAAAAATCCACAAAGAATAGCGGCGCTTCGCGCCGCTATTCTTTGTGGGGGTGCTAGCTTTAGGGGCTTATGCAAGGTGACAAGAATTTTCCATGAACTGCTAGCCAGATGCAGGGCGGCTCAATGCTGGTGTATTCAACGCGATGCTTTTCATGAGCAGGAATTAACAGATAATCTCCAGCTTTTAGTTTTACCTTTGACTGGTCAAGGTATGTAAGTTCTGCTTCACCTTGGAGTAAAACCACCCACTCATCTATATCTTGGTCATACCATTGTCCCGATGGTGTAGTTTGTCCAGTAGAAATAATTCGCTCGATTATTAGATCTTGTCCAGATGCAAGTTGCTCAAATATTTCTTCCTGATTTGTCGTTTGAGAAATCTTGTATATATTTGCCATAAATACTAATACATTGATAGCTATATAGCGGTTTTCATTTTGCCGTAGGCAAAATGAAAACTCAAAACCCATACTGGGATTGCTATAGCGGTTTTCAAATGAGTATGCACTCATTTGAAAACTAAAACATCAAACTCAGTAAAGTTTTCAAGTTTTTATTTTGCCTAAGACAAAATAAAAACTGCTATAAGATTTGTTATAACAATCTCAAGTGCTGCTACACGAGATATTCACACTTCACTCTGGGGATAGGCTATTTGAAAATTGCCTTAATCATAAAAAACGGAGTAAAGTATTTAGTATCTTTATAACTGTATGCATTTCACATTTGTTAATTTTGATCGGTCAAAAAACTTGCTTTTATCATTTACCACTTCTGGGAAAAGGCTATGTTCTCCAAATATTCTTATCGATACTTTGTGCTCTTGGCGATCGCGACATTCTGGGAAACGCTCGCGTTTTCTGTCTTTGTAGCAGATACTCGTGCTCAAACTTTTGAGCCTCCCACAAGCAATCCTACTCCAACAATTTCCATTGGGGGTGGAAGACGTGGTAGTGATGGACAATGCATGAAGGATATAAATATCCAGTCTAGAAGTGGCAAAATCAAAAAGTCTTTAGACCAACAACTCATTCCCCTGATACCGAACAACAAAATTGGGCTCACAATTTCAGCTAATCCCATATTATCTGCATATATTCCTGAGACATCGGCGATCGCAGTGGAGGTTACTCTTGAGAATATGCAAGGTAAAGGGATCTCTAGCAAAAGAATAGAACTTACGAATACTCCGAGTGTAGTTAATGTTCAATTTGAGACAACACCCTTAGAGGTAGGGAAAGATTACAAATGGCTTATTTCCGTAATCTGTGAAACTGGAGATCCTGAAGATAACTTCTCGGAAGGGATTATCCGTCGGATCAAACCAGATTCAACTTTGATGAACAAATTAGAAAAAGCTTCGGCAATCGAGAAAGTATACATATACGCAAAGTCTGGGATTTGGTACGAGGCGATCGCCGATCTAGTAAATTTACGTCTATCTGAACCAAGTAATCCAGAACTAAAGACTAATTGGCTTAATTTGCTCAAATCTTCTAGCCTAGAATCTTTAGCCAACGCACCTCTCAATAACTACAAAGCCTTCCGTTAAATTTAAACCCAATATTTCTGTTAAAGCAGTAGACTGTTATGTTTAGACAAACCTAAAAGCTAGAAGAGAGTTGTGGCGCTAAGTGCCACAACTCTCTTCTAGCTTGATAGCTATAAAAGCTTAGCTAAATCTAAACTTCACACAGAAATATTCTAGTTTGAGCGATTTCAAAGTGCTGTAGTCAAAATAATTCATGAAAACCAATGTCTACTGATTCCGATGAGCTAATTTTTACTGAAGAAGATGAGGAGATATCTTTAGTAGAAGCAAACAAAAAAATTTGCTCTTTGCTAGGAAGTAAGAACAGTGAATTCCCAGAAGTTTTTGAATTAACATCATTGCAGAATCGAGCAAATTGGCAAGTCTTGATTTGTGATGACGATCTTTCCGTTCATACTGTGACCAAGCTCGCCTTAGATGAATTTACATTTGCAGGTAAAGGATTAGATATAATCTCTGCGTTCTCTGCTACTGAAGGAATCAAAATTGTTGAGCAAAACCCTGATATTGCCATTATCCTTCAAGATGTGATTATGGAAACCAATGACGCGGGGTTAAAAGCTGTCAAATATATCCGTGAAATCCTGAAAAATCAATTAGTGCGAATTATTCTTCGTACTGGACAGCCTGGTGATTTTCCTGAATCTTCGGTCATTGTCAACTATGACATAAATGACTATAAGTCAAAAACAGAACTAACAGAGCAGAAGCTATTTACAACCATAATTTCCAGCCTAAGAGCATATATTAGTATAGTTAATCTTGCAGAAAGTCGTCAGAAGTTATCGTTGCTTAACTCCCAACTCCAACAATTTAATCAGAATTTAGAAAAAACTGTCCAAGAACGTACTATTGAACTAGAAATCGCTAAAGAAGCGGCAGATAGTGCTAATAAGGCGAAAAGCCAGTTTCTTACTAATATGAGTCATGAGCTGAGAACTCCTCTTAACGGAATTCTTGGTTATGCTCAGCTTCTCCAGATGAGTGAAGAACCCATAGACTCCATCAAGTATCGTAAAGGATTAGATATCATCGAACGCAGTGGAAATCACCTGTTGACATTGATTAATGACATTCTCGATCTTGCCAAGATTGAAGCAGGTAAACTAGATTTTTATCATGAACCGTTCAATTTAGATGAATTTCTTAATGGACTCATCGATATATTTAAGGTTCAAGCAAGTCATCAAGATGTAGAAATCATCTATAATCCAATCGGAACAATTCCAAAGCTAGTTTATGGTGATGCTAAACGATTGCGACAAGTTTTATATAACTTAATGGGTAATGCTGTTAAGTTTACGGATGTAGGTACTGTCACTCTGGTTGTTCAAAGTCTTAGCAATAACAAAATTCGCTTTGATGTAATTGACAGTGGTGTGGGGATTGCTCCAGAAGATTTCTCCAAAATATTTCAATCTTTTGAGCAGGTCGGTGATGAGACAAAAATGCAATCAGGGACGGGCTTAGGTTTAGCAATTAGCAAGCGACTTATTGAAATGATGGGAGGAGAGCTAAATGTCATAAGTTCTTTAGGACAAGGTAGTACTTTCTGGTTAGAAATTGATTTACCCACTTATGTAAACTCAATGCATCTAGATCTTGAGTGCGATCATGATAAATCTACATCCCTTGAACTCGAATCTCAACCTTCTTTAGCAAGTAATGAGCACGCAGAAATTGTGCTACCCAGTCGAAAAATAATATTAGAGTTACTAGACATAGCAGAAATGGGCAGCCTTGAATCTCTACAAGAACGTTTAACGCAACTAGAAAAGTCTGATGTTAAATTACAAATTTTTACTGGGGAAGTTATGAAGTTGATCAAGGCTTTTCAACTTCGCAAGATTATAAATTATCTTAATGACCTGATGGCAGAGTAGAGAGAGCGATCGCTATAGTAATACTGAATTCTTAGTTTTGACACGAACATAGAGTTCTTCCATCGTTTCGATAAACGAATTATCCTTATGCCAAAAGGGTGGATGATCGCCTTGTTTTTTGATAGCGATCGCCGATACACTCACGGGAGCAGTAAAGGGAATTGACTGTGGTAATCGCTTTTGTCCCTGCCAAAATTGTTTGAGGGTAGGGGTTTCTTTGATCGCTACAGTTTGCGGTTTCGTGAAATAAGTGGTTGCTACTTCTGGCTCAAGAGTGCGATCGCCTAATTCTGATGCTAGGGCTTTGCCCAGTGGTGATTTGATTAGTTCTGCTTGCAAATCTTCTTTAGATAGACCGCGCATCTCGAACAGCAGAAATGGATCTTGATCGAGTTCGCTCGATAGTCGGTAACATAGCCCTGCGATATGTTTGCAAGGATTGGAATAGTCGGGACAGGAGCAATCGGTATAAAAGTCTTTGCTGCTATAGGGTAATAGATGTTTGCCAACGGCGGTAAAGCTATCTTCAATATTTTCAGGCACTTCATTGAGCAATAATCTAGCGACTACGCTTGCCTTTGAGGACATATTGGCAATGATTTTTGTCCAGTCTTTGGAGGCGATCGCGGTCATTTTTACTTCAGTCCCATAGAGTGGCTCTTTATAGACTCCAAAATAAGGATTGACGTTACCGCGAATGGTGGCGGTGGCAATTCCTTTAGTAATAGTAAAATGGAGAATGCGACTGTCTCCTGAATAGGAGCGACCACGCTGGAGTCTACCTGAATCGGTGAAAGATTCGAGGGCGCTAATGAATTTTTGCCCCCACCATGTCCGACTATGTTTTGCCATTGTTTTGCTCCTAAAGTTTTATTTTGAGGGTTCAGCTTCTATATGCGCTTGACAGCAAACTAAGATAAATCAATCATTTTATTTGAATCTTTTTTTGTCTCATCAATATTGCCATCTAAATCAGATTCACCAATATGGTCTCCTTGGGCATTAAAAACCTCTATATGCGATGCTTGACCATAATGAAAATTGTCCACATACCAGTACCGATCACTTTGCACTTCGCGATAAACACTTCTTCCATCGTAAAGATTTTGTGTTTTTTGAAATCTCTGGGTATCTCTCAATATTGTTTGTTGATCTTTAGGTGGATATCTTGACAAAAAATCGTATTCTATTCTGCTTAAGCTTAATTTTACTTCTAGCCAATTTTGTAGCGCTAAATGGCTATCAATTCCATCTAATTTAATAGGTTGTGTTTCGTCATTATTTTTTATGATTAGAATTATGCAGCATTCTTTAATATCTGGATGCAATAAGTTGAAAGTTGAACTTTTAAAATTTATGACCAAATAAATTGAGTCTTTATTTCTTAGTGACCTTTCTGAAACTTCTGCTAAAGATGTGTCAGTTACATTTTTGGATGTTTCGTTATTTAAGTAATCAAATAAATCGTTAGAAGAGTGTAATTGCTCTTTTCGCCACTCTTTAGGGTTTTGCTTATTAAATACTATTTCTACAAAGGCTTGCTTTAAAGATTTGTCTTTGATTACATTGAGGCTAGCACTAAAATTTGATTCTCTAATAGCATTGTAGTTAACAAACAACTTACTATCTTCCTTGTAAACTTGTTTATTATTTGTCTTTTTATTTAACAGCTTAAATATTTCAATAAAATCTTTGATTGCACTAACAAATTCTAATTCGCTAGTATATTGCCCTTCCAATGAAACTTCATTAATAAATATTTCCATATTTAAATACCAAAAAGTCTTTCAAAATCTTTAGATGTCTGATCAAAGAAATCATCTGGCCATTCTTCGATACCACCATCAGGTTGTACGGGTATTTGCACAACTGGATTTTCTAAATTATTTTGAAAATATAAAATGCTTAGATCTTCTGAATCAATTATTTTGTCAAGTACTGCTATGCGTAAACCATTTAAAATATGATCACTGTGAGACTCAACTAAAACCTGTACTCCACAACTACTAACTTTAGCCAAGAATTTAGTTAACTCAGATTGCGCTCTTGGATGTAGATGTATTTCAGGATTTTCAACGATTAATATTTCACCTTCTTTGGCGATTAGACCTGAAACGATAATTGGCAGAATGCTATGGAATCCAAATCCTACATTTGCTGGCTTAAAGCGATCCTTTGATGCACTCGTATTAAATAACAGTTCCAGAATACTACTTTGTGAACTGGGTATTTCAAGTTTAGCGCCACCAAAAATCTTACTCAACCACGCTTCTGTCTGTGTGATGAGGGTTTTAGCATCTTCCCCCAAGCAGAGTCTATCATCAACTAAATCACTTTGTTTTTTATAGAGTAAATTAGCTGTAAATTCACCTCTTGCACCTACATTAGGGAACTTATCTAGAGTTGATTTAAGATAAAAGTCTTTTGGTCCGATGCGATCAGCAGAGATATAATGGATAGAATTAAAGTTTAAAATAGGAAAATAAGTCCACTCTAAAGAATGTATTGATACATCTCCTTGTCCATCTAAACGAGTAGAATCAAATTTACTCGGAATTAAGTTTGATAAACTTGTAAAAGCTCTTGAAGGTGAATCAATATAATAGCAATTTTTATACTTTGATGTAAAAACCTTCTCAGTATTAAATAATTCAGGTTCAAAATCAAATTCTAAGTTAGGCTTAGCATATAAGACAGGCTTAGCATATAAGACAAACCGTGGAATTTGCAATATCATTTCATCTTTTAAGTTTTCAGTCAGATGATATTCAAAATATCCATTTTCTACCCTAGATCCTGCAAATATAGATTGGTAATGATATTTGAATATTATAGGCTTATCTCTTAGTGTGTCTCTATTACGAACATCATCAAAACTGTTTAAATTAACACAACTACCATTCAAAAGAATTTTATCCGTATTTTCATCATGTTCAATAGATTGCCTCATTAGCAACAATGACTGAAGCAAAGTTGATTTACCTCTACCATTAATACCTGTTAATAAAGTTAACTTTCCCAGAGGGAAAGACACTCTATTTTTAAAGCATTTGAAATTTTCTATCTCTATTTGAGTTATCATTTTATATCTCCTAAGACTTCTTGAGCTAGGTTAAATCGACTAATAACTTTAGCCTTACTGCTAGTAGCATTTTTCACAGCGTCTAAATAATTTACATTTTTGATAAGCCTTTCAAAATTAGCGGTAATTTGTATTTTATGCTGTTTTAAGAATAAATCATCTTTAATAGAGAAAAAATAAGCCACTGACTCAAGAATTGCAATGCTGATTCTACCTCTAGTTTGATCCGTAGGTAAACGGAAATTTCTCTTGCCAAAGAATTCATAAGTAATATTCATAACTCTTTGAAAATCATCTTTTAAAGATTCAATTTCTGACAACTTCATCATATTTATCTTTTTCATTGCAGTTTCTAGAAAATTACTCATATCACCTTGATAATCTTTCTCATAGTCAAAAATCCTAAAAGCCAAATATCTTAAAACTGCCTCTCTATCTTTCATTCTCTTTGGTGAGATACCTTGATTAATCGCAATTTTAAAATCATCTGACTCAGCTAACTCTTTAAGTAACTGTGTGGATTTACCCAAAAATATACAATTTCGTACTTCTTGACGTTGTAGATTAGTTCCACCTGTATTAATTCTATTAAAAATATCGTAAACCACCTTTACAGGAACCGATGGTCTAATCACATAAAGGTTAAGCTTTTTATCCTCAATTTTCGTTTGATAATCTCCAGATAAATTTTTGAGGTCAGAGAAATTATAACCATTTAGTTTTTTCAGAGCCTCTAATCCTTGAAGTTTAAATCCATTGTTTACAAATTCATGTAAAGTACTAGTGCGTTGCAGTCCATCGACAACTATATATTTCCCCTCTCTTGTTTGATTAACATAGAAGGGTGGTATGGGGAAATTTAAAATAACTGACTCAATAAATTTACTTTGTTGGGTTCTTTCCCAAACAAGATTGCGCTGAAAATCAGGCTCAATAATTAACTTGCCATTATCGTATTTTCGCATCAACTCAAAAACAGTTTGAGGATCTTCACGAATATCAATATCTGCTTCAGTGGGATCGTAAGGATATAGCCCTTCTTCACCTTGATCTTCCTCCAAGGTGTCATCATCCGTTTCTATTACCTCATTTATAAAATCACTTTTCTCTATTGTTGTAATCATATACATCCCAAGATTTTAATCTATATGGTTGTTGCATTATAGCTTATAGGTTTGGACAAGCCTTTTAATCCATGATCGCACTCTTATTTAAAGCAATAAGCTGCTTAAACTTGTCGTTGTCTAGCTCCGTGAGCCAAGACTCATCAGCTCCAACGATCGCACCTGCGAGTTTCTTTTTGTCCTCAATCATTTGATCGATGCGTTCCTCTAGAGAGCCGATGGTGATGAATTTATGGACAAAGACATTTTTCTTCTGTCCAATCCGAAAGGCGCGATCGGTGGCTTGGTCTTCAACGGCGGGATTCCACCAGCGATCGAAGTGGAAAACGTGGTTTGCCTTGGTGAGCGTAATGCCGACACCACCAGCCTTGAGCGAAAGAATAAATACCGAAGGCTCAGTTTCAGGATCTTGGAACTCAGTAATCATGCGTTCGCGCTTATCGCGATTTGTGCCGCCGTGAATGTAGTAGGTGTTGTAATGCAGCTTTTGACGGATGTACTTTTCCAGAGCATCACCGATCTCGGTAAACTGCGTAAAGATTAAAATACTTTCTCCTTCGGAGATTACTTCCTCCATCATCTCTGATAGACGGCTAAGCTTATGCGATCGCTCGGTTGTAAAATCGCTACCATCCTGCAAAAACTGTCGGGGATGATTGCAAATTTGTTTGAGCTTAAGCAATGTCGAGAAAATTAATCCCTTTCGCTGAATCCCTTCCACTTCATTGAGCTGTTTTTCCACATCTCTCACCACTACTTCATAAAGTGAGGCTTGCTCTTTAGTGAGGTTGGTATAGAGCTTTTGTTCGATTTTATCGGGCAGATCTTTAATGATCGATTGATCGGTTTTGACACGGCGCAAAATAAATGGCTCAACCAGTTTTTTGAGAACCCCTGCTTGAATTTGATCGTTATTCTTTTGAATTGGAGTTTCAAAGGATTTTTTAAACTGTGCTTCTTTACCTAAGTAGTTAGGATTGAGGAAGTTGAAAATTGACCATAAATCTAAGAGGCGATTCTCAACGGGTGTACCTGTGAGGGCGAGGCGATGTTTTGACTCTAGTTTGAGAATTGCTTTAGTTTGGGCTGCTTTGGGATTTTTGATGTTTTGGGCTTCATCAATCACGATCCGATGCCAGTTAACGGAACTAAATAGAGCTTCATCTTTGCGAATAAGCGTAAAGGAAGTAATGATCAAATCATGGGTTTGATAGACTTCTTGAAAAGAAGAAGCATCTTGAAGGCGATCGCTACCATGATGCACGATCGCTCGTAAGTGCGGTGCAAACTTCTCGATTTCCTTTTGCCAATTACCAACAACAGATGTAGGGGCAATCAGTAACGTGGGTGGGATCTCATTTACGGACTCAAAGGCAGGAATCACTTTCTTGGATTTCGCCGTTTTTGTTGATTTTTTGGCTGTAGTTGGTTCGGGCATTTCTGTAATTGCAGCACGTTCATTCACCAATCTGGCGATAATCTGCACTGTTTTACCCAAACCCATATCATCGGCTAGACAACCATTTAAGCCCAGACTTTCTAGATATTGTAGCCATGCAACACCACGTTTTTGATACTCACGCAGAGTTCCCTTTAATTGCAGTGGATTTTCGATTGGTTCAAATTTTTTCTTATCTTGCAACTTTGACAGCATCTCCGCAATAGTACTTTCGCGATCTACTTCCCAATCAGGATCGGTTGCAGTTCGATGCATCAAGTCAATCAGACTCATTGCTGATGTGCCTTGTCCCTGCTGTTGCCAGAAAGTCAGCATTTCTTGCATTTTGTCGCGATCGAGTTCAATCCATTCACCACGAAATTTGACTAGTGGCGTTTTGGCATTGACTAACTGTTCCCATTCCTTTACGGAAATACTTTCATCACCGATCGCTAATTCGTACTGATATTCCACTAATTGATCGAAACCAAAGTAGCTCTTGGCTTGAGTTTTAGAACTTGCCGCACTTTTGCCAGATCCTTTGAGCTTGATTTTTGCTCTGCGTCTTCCCGCAGGTGTCCACCAAGCAGGGATAGCGACTTTATAACCCGCATCTTCTAAAACCCAAGCCGATTCTTTTAGGAATTCAAAGGCTTGGTCAAGATTGAGACTTAGACCGATTGGGCGATCGGTTTCTAAGCCTTGCCAAACAGGATTATAGATTCTGGCGGCATAGCCAAGATTTAATAGGAGATTTTGCTCAAACTCTTTGCCAAATTGCTTCTCAAGTACCTTCTTTTTGGCTGCTGTCATTGTCCAATAATCGGCTAGTGGTAATTTCAACGATGGATCTTGTTTAGGAGCAACTTGAAATTGCAGTTGCCAAGGCTCTTGCTCTATGATAGGTGCTTGAAGTTGAAAGCAGAGATAAAAAGCTGAATCTGATTGAGTGCGAATAATTTTTTGTCGCCATGCTTGCCATTGTTGGTATTCTTCTAATGCTGCTTCACCAGCAATCATCGGATCGCCAAAGCGATCATCAGAAAAATCCAAACCTTTGTGCAGTAAAGAATCAAATACTTGCTTATCAAATTGGGCTGTGGATGGTGTGTGGGTAATAATACTATGCAGCAATGATTCGGAGAAGTGTTGTAACAGAGTGCGGCGATCGCCAAATAATGGTTTTCCCGCAGGTTCACTAAATCCTGAGACACAGGCTAGGGGCATATATTCCACATACTGCTGTAGCTCTTCCTCATATTTCTCAGACACAATCTCCCAAGCGGGATATATTTCAAATTTTGGTGGTTGACTTGCTTCTTTTTTAGCCTTTGTAGAAGTTTTAGTTGCTTTAGTAGCTTTCACCTCAAGTTCCCGATACTTCAAGGCAGGAATATATTGATCCTTGAGAATAATCTGTTTAAAGGCTTGGGTGTAGTGATACCAAAATAGTAAATCAGAGCCTAGCTGTACTTCGGCAAGATTATTGATCGCGATGAAATGTAAATCATTCAACAGTTTGACAACATTCATTGCTCGTCGAAATTGATAACTACCAGTTTTGACGGAAGTAGTCACCTGATAACAATCAATTTGCCAATACCGTAACTCAAAATCTTCAGGACTATCGATTTCTAAATATCGTGCTGATTCTAGAGATGGTAAGGGCTGATTTTCACTTGTTGGTAAGAGAAAATATTTCGGAAAGATAATTTGTTCTCTAGGAAAATTTTTCCTGACATGAGGATTAGTTATTTCTTGCAGCAGGTCATCTTTGATCGCTAGATCGTTATAAAGAAATGGTTTTAACTCTGATTCAGCTAAACTTGCAGGATGCTTTATAGTTGATGGCTCAGGCGTTGATGCCGCTTTAGATGATTTGCGTCGTTTATTGGAGGCGATCGCCTTCGGTTCAGTGGTCTCTACCCAAATATAAAAATTGCCAGTCTGGATAAAGTCATCACCACGATCGGGAATCCAAGTACCAT
>CAIJEA010000439.1 GCA_903819605.1 uncultured cyanobacterium
CCTTCCTTAAGCGGATCGGGTCTTTTATCAGCCCATACCTTCAACTCCATCGCCAAAGTTACCTTACCATATCGCAAACAGATATCCATTCTTCCCGAACCAATGGCATATTCCCTTTCCAACGTGCCACCACCATTAACAACACGGTGCAAAAATGCCATCAATACAATATGAGGCGCAATCTCTGGATAGGGTGTACTGTCAAATAAAGGCTCTCCATGCTGCCGCCAGAATAATAAGAACGCTTCCAACAAGCGATTGGGCAAAAATTCACCTTGCTCGCTAAGCCAGATTGGTTGAAGATACCCAATTGAAGCAGTAGTTACATAGGCAAGTACTCGAGGAAGCACTTCCTGATAAATAGGATTAGCGATTGCCAAACCATTTTCGTTAGTACAAAGCCCTAAATCTAAAACGTAGCGAATATCATCCTGTGGTACATCTGGCAGTTCCTGCCCAGCGAGAATAGGCTGAATCACTGCTCTAACTCTATCTTCTCTTAATCTCTCAGCAAGACTATCCAAATGCGTATCTTGTCTCTTAATCAGTATTTCCTTTGCTTGGTTTACTAACTCAGTAGTAATGGGAATAGATGGATCTTTTGTAATATATTCAACAATTTCCTTAGCGATCGCATTCACTAACCAAGGCTGTCCCTGTGTCAAATGAAAGGCTAAATCAATCGCTTCGGGTGTAAATATTTGTCCTGTGGCTTCCGTATGTTGGTGATAGAGTTTTCTTACGTCCTCAAGGGTGAAATTACTCAAAGTAAAAGAGCGTACTTTGATATTAAAAGGACTAGAAGTATTTAGGCGATCGCTTCCCCCAGAAGCGTATTTATAATCCCGCACATCACGCATCCCAACCAAAGCCAAAGACTGCGGAAATCCCTGTGGTCGATTGGGATAACCAGATCGGATTTGTCTTAACACGGAAATTAATGTTTCATTACTCAATGCATCAATTTCATCCAAAAAAACAACTAATGGACGAGCTGATTGTTCTGCCCAATTACTCAAGTTTGTACCAATTCTCGCTCCTGCTTCGGCATCTAACCAATCTTTAGGTTGCAGATCTTTTGGTAAACGATACCGTATCGATTGCTTCCACTCACCTAAAATAGCTAGTTCGGCTGCTCCCAAATCATCCGAGAAAGCCGCCCCCACTTCCAGAGATAACATCACCGCCGTATATTGTCCGCTTGCAGTTAACTCCTGTGCTAACGTCAGCATTGCTGTAGTCTTACCCACCTGTCTTGGCGCATGAATCACAAAATAATTTTCTTGAGCAATTAATTGTTTGATTTCAGGCAAGCGCTCTGTAGCTGACAACATGTAGTGAATGTCAGGCTTACAAGGGCCAGCAGTATTAAACCATTTTTGCATAACGACAGCTAACTAACGGGCAGATACCCCTTCAATATATAACAACGCGCCAAGCAAAAGCCTCAAACCTTGAAAACACGTTAATAGTAATAAGTATAAATACTTATTCGTTTAAATTTAATGACAAATAAGTGCTGATTATTTGTTCTAAGACGAATCTGAGACAAGTTAGGGTTTTGTGTTAGGTTTACTAGTATCGTTTACCAAGTTTTACCGATGCCTAGCAATCTAATTGAGGCTTACAAGCAAGGTATGCAGGCTTACGATCGA
>CAIJEA010000440.1 GCA_903819605.1 uncultured cyanobacterium
GCGATGTAATTTACCCTCACCCCCAGCCCCTCTCCCAAAGGGCGAGGGGAGCAAGAGAGAACTGTAGATTTCTGCTACTGCTTCGTACCAGCGATCGCAATGGGCGCGACACTGATCGACTTCATCGATTACCACTAGACAGTTTTCTGGACTAGGTAAATAGTCTAATAGAGAAGCTGTTGAATGAGGATGAACTGCAAATCCTTGAGAACTGAATTCTTCTAGGGAATCCTCCAGATTTTGTTCTGGTGCTGTCCATCCACCTAATATATGACCATAGCTAATTGGTGTAAGTAATGCTGAAGAAATGCTGTCAAGCGGTCTCTGAGTAGCGGGATCGAATTCGCGAATACGTTCGATCTCATCGCCGAACCAATCAATCCGCACAGGCATTTCACTAGAAACTGGAAAGATATCGATGATATCGCCACGCCGACCCCATTGCCCTTCTGTCTCAACTGTTGATGTGTTTGCATAACCCATTTCAGTTAAGCGTTCGGCAAGATCCCGCAGTTTAATCTCTGTACCGACTTCTAAAGACGAGCAATATTCTTTAAATTCTTCAGGACTAGGCAAATGCATCTGAAGGGCGCGATCGGTCGCCACGATTGCTACTTTTTTCTTGTCTCCTTCTCGATCGTCCCAATTCACCAAATCGGCGAGAACTTGCATTTGTCCCCAAACAATCTCCGATTCAGGCTGATAGGGTTCGTAAGGCAGGGCATCCGATGTGGGATAAAAGTGGACAGTCTGCCAACCCATCATTTCTAGTTGTACCGACCAACGTCCCGCCTCCTCAATCGTAGCGGCGATGACTAACATCAGTCGCTCTTGCTTCTGGCTTAAGGTCGAGCTAACGAGCCCTTTGCCCACCCGCGATAAGCCCGAAAGTGTCAGTTGATGCGATCGCCCTAGTTTGCTCTCTAGTTCATCGGTGAGAGGCGATCGGATTAATGAACGAATTACAGAGGAAAAGGGCATATTCGATAGGATGAAATTAGATCTAGCTGATATCCTATACGCTAACAAAACCTGATGCGAATTTGGCGATCGCTATTATCCAATAACATTTATTGGTTATTGGTTTACTAAAAATGACTAGGGTGTTAATGAGCGCTTTGGTTTTGAAGCCTTGGGTATTTGGGACTGCTTTGCAGAAAGTTTTTGTAGTTTTTGAACTTGTTTTAGGGTTAGTCCTGTAAATTGGGTAACTAAATCTAGAGAAACGTTAGACATTAACATATTTAAGGCTATTTGACGGGTAGTTTCAGCCTTGCCTTCAGCCTTGCCCTCTAGTAGTATTTCTTGATAAATCACCGATTCTTTCATGATTTCGCTCCTTAGTAATCTTTGGATGATTTCTTTATTTAGGGCTATACCAGATATTATAGCTGTCGATGCAGCTACGTTACTTTTTACCTGCTTATCGGCAATATTTTCAATTTGCCTTGCAACTTGTCTTAATGTTTCTTCGGGGTTGCTAGTCTGGGATAAGGTTGCAAAGGGTAATAGTCCTTGATATTGCTGCAATATTTCTGTTGATTGTTCCCATAGTCTGATGACATTAAAATTGTGGATTAGCTCTCTTAGCTCAAATTTTGTTTCATATACTAAGGGTGACTGGCTGGGGCTAAGATAGATAACTACTTGATGCACTTGCCTTTCAGGAAATTTACGATATAGCCGTAGCCGATAATCTGCCATGCGGAAGGGAATATTTTTATTTGGCTCAGTCTGAAATTCAATGTGCAGGATAATTTCTGTTGATTCTAGGAATATAACTGAGTCAGCACGGATCGGATGAGAGTTCCGATGGTTCGAGTTTGGTGAGGGTTATGGCTTCTCCTAATATCCAACTAGCAAAGTCGGTGGAAAAGCTTTCTGCGAGGAATTTACAGATATTATCAATCATTGTAGAGCTTTATCATCTCAAGAAAAGATATCACCAACAGATGATTTTACTTCTATAGCAATGTAAGTTTTGCTTAGGACATAAAACCCAAAAGATGATTGGCGGCACTTCGCGCCGCCAATCATCTTTTGGGTTTTGATTTGTCCTAGCTATCTCTTACGTTGCTATACAATCTTTGAGCAGTTTAGTCTTGACTGTCCTATTAACTCGATCGCCTAATTAATCCAGATGCTGTCACTACTGACTCACCTAATTTTTCCCCATTCAATTTCAGAAATAACCTTATTTGCGAAATTAGCATTCAAAACTGCTGTTGCAGCTACGATCGCTTTTGTCGTTGCTCAACTGTTGCATTTGGAATATCCTTTCTATGCGGTGATTGCAGCAATTATTGTCATGAGTTCCACTTCGGGCAGTACTCTCAAATTAGGCATTCAGCGTATCATAGGCACTGTTATTGGTGTATTTATCGGAGTTCTATTTGTGATTTTGTTTGGGGCAAATCCTTACTCCTTAGGAGGAAGCATTTTTGTTGCCATTCTCTTCTGCTCATATTACAAACTGAACGAAGCCGCAAAATTATCTGCCTACGTATCAGCGATCGTACTTTTAAATCACGGTCAATCTCCATGGCTTTACGCAGGAGAGAGATTCTCAGAAACTTTGATAGGTATTGGTGTGGCTCTATTAGTGAATCAATGGCTCATGCCTTCCCATGCAGCGCAAGAATTAAGACGCTGTCTTGCTCAAACATTGATCCAAATTGAGCAATTTTATCAGATGGTTATGCAATGTTATATAACAGGAAATTACGATCGCACTATTGCCGATGAACATAAGATCAAAACAATCGACTCGCTCCTAAAAGCTCGTGAGTTGTGGCAAGAAGTAAAACAAGGACAGCAAGAGGAACTTTTACATATCGACCCAGCTTGGCAGTTTCTGGTGCGGAGAATTTGGGAGCATGTTCTCACGATGGAGCATACTGTAATAGTCCGCCAACCTCATTCCATCTGGGAAAGCTTGACATCGCCTATAAACCAATTAGCTCAAGAGACTTCGTTTGCATTAAAAGAACTATCCCAAGCTGTGAAGGATCAAAAAACTCATGTATCGTTGTTGGCATTGGAAAATGCTCTAACAGAAGCAACTAATCATTTACACCAGCTACAGGAAATCAAAGAGATGGATACTCCCACTGATGAGCTTTTGCGTTTTTTTACTTTCTTTTACACAATTGAAGAAGTTGGTAGGAAGTTACAGAGAATGTCTGATACTTTGTAATGCTTAACTTTCGGTACTGAAATTACTATCGCGAAATAGCGAATGGGCGAATAATGCGGCTTGGGTGCGATCGCGTAAATTTAAACGGCTTAAAATATTAGTGACATAATTTTTGACGGTATTTTCCGATAGAAACAATACTTCGGCAATTTCGCGATTGTTAGAACCCGCCGCAATTAATTTAAGCACTTCCAATTCTCTAGGAGTAAGTTGCGCTAATTCTGATGGAGGCGAAACTAAAGGAACTGTTGCATTGGCGATCGCCTTTTCAAATAAGCCAGGTCCTAGCTGCGTATGCCCCCTCGTAATTGCCCGAATTGCCATCGCGAGTTCATCGGGTTCCGTATCTTTGAGTAAATATCCCTTTGCACCTAATCGCATCGCTTTGGAAACATACTCATCATCGTCAAAGGTGGTGAGAATCAGGATTTTGAGATCGGGATATAATTGGGCGATCGCACCTGTTGCCGCCACGCCATCCATAATTGGCATTCGGATATCCATCAGCACAATATCAGGTTGCAATAGAGGAATCTGGTCGATCGCTCTTTGCCCATTTTCAGCTTCGCCAATCACCCGCATATCAGGATTAGACTCAAGCATGGTCTTCAGCCCTTGACGAATAATATACTGATCGTCCACCAACAGAATTTGAATCATAGAATTGTCTGATAGGAATTGATATGATATTTTGCATCATTGAAGTTATCAATTGGAAGCGAAATAATTAGACGACAACCTTGACCTAGTTGACTATCAATCATAAATTGACCGCAAAGCGCCAATGTCCTTTCTTTCATGCCCTGCAAACCAAATCCAGTAGTATTTTGAGTCGGATCGAATCCATTACCATTATCTTCAATCATAAGACGAACGAATCCTAATTCCTGTAATAATTCAATATTTACGATTTTGGCTTGGGCGTGCTTATAGATATTAGTTAGCGATTCCTGAATGATGCGATAGAGCGTAGTATTAAATTCTGAAGGTAAGGATTGCTGCACGTGAATACTAGTCGATACTTCAATTCCTGTATTTTGCTTAAAGTCTTGTAGTAGATTGTCAATAGCAGATTCAAGCAGTTGCCCTTGTAATGGGTTTGAGCGTAGTACTGAAACTGATTTTCGCACTTCTAATAATGCTTCTGCTCCTAATTGCTTAGCTTGTTTAATTGCGATTAAGGCTTGATCGCTTTGAGTTTGCCAAAAAATGAGCGCGTTATTAATTTGAATTGTTTGGGCAGTTAAAGTATGCCCCAGTCCATCATGAATTTCGCGAGCAATCCGATTCCGTTCTTGAAGAGTAGCTTGATCTTCAATCCGAAGCGCATATTGATGTAATTGCTGATGGGTCATTTCTAATTCTTGATATACTTTCTCCAATTTTTCGCGACTCTGCCGTTCGGAAAGTAAAGCATTAATTAGCATCAAGGCAAATATGAGTGTTAGACTGAATAACAAGATATTGCTAATGCGCCAGTCCCACACAAGTTCCACAACTCGCGGTCTTTCAGTATCAATGGGTTTGGCTAGGACTATGAGGCTATAGGATAGAAGTGATAAAGTTAGAACCACGAATTGTCCAGAGCGCTTAAAGATCTGGCAGCTTCGGATGAGCATGATTAGATACAACAGAAAAACAGGGCGGGTAGCTAAAATCCCCTGTGTCGCTGGCAGCAGAATTAATCCAAATTCAAGCGCTGTATATATTATTTTCTTGTTAAGATTCCCCATAGGCAACCGCAAACCCATCACACCTAAAGCAAGAATTGGCAGAGCCTGCAACAGTAGCAACCAAGACCAATTGAATGGCAATAGAGTTTGCATTAATATTGCTGTGGTCAAGAGCAGCCACTCAATTTGTAGCAAAAGACGAAATGATGGGTAGGGGGATGGATTCATATTCAGGATTTAGCTCTTACTTTGTATACCAAATCTGCTGCTGGTTTTACTAGAGAAATTAAGCCTGATTTTTCAACCTGTAATAGGAAAAAAGTCACTAGTGCTTTGTTACTTTTTGACTGGCGAGGTCGTTACTCTGGGGTCATGTGTAAATTTCCGCAAACCGATAGGATTAAAGTAATTAAAAGAGTCCTTAAATCCTCACAAAATCAAGGCTTAGGGGAATTGAAACGTTCCTAAGCCTTTTCTAATTTTGCTTTGTATTACTTCGATCATCAATAAAGTTTGATAAGTTCAAAATGAAACCAACCGCGATCGCAACCACAATTATATCCGCTCTCCTCCTTGGAGGTGTCCTCACAGCTTGCAATCAGGTTAGTCCTCCAGACAATACACAGACTAGTTCTGCGACCGTTGCCGCTACCACACCTCAAGCAAGTCCTGCACCTACAACAACTCCTTCAGATACACCTCAGACAAGTAGCTCGACAACACCAGAACGAGACAAAGAACGAGACAAAGAACGAGAGCAAAGGCGCAATGCAAGGCGTAAACAGATTGAGGCAGTCCTGACACCTGACCAAGTGCAACAGCTACAGGCAAAGCTCAAACAAGGTGAAAAGCTTCGTAGTGCTATTTCTAGTCTCAACCTGACGGCTGACCAGAAAACAAAAATTCAGATCATTATGGAAAAGTCCTACGAGCAAACACCTAATCCTTCAAACGATAAATCTCCACAGTAATTTCAGTTATCCCCAGCAATTACCATGAATGAGCAGCAATTAGAGATTCCATTAAATTATGAGGAAAGTCTTAACCATTCTTCCCATGGATTTCCTGACGATATTGATGACAATCGCAATTCCTCAAAACCGCAGCCTAAAAGTTTGAGTAAAAAGCGAATTGCTCTAGCGATTGTAGGTCTATTATTGCTGGGAACTATTGGTTTCTTTAGCTTTAGGGCGTTGACAGCGACGAAACAGGACAATTCAGGTAAGAAAGCTGATAAGCAAGGTCAAGTTACTCCTGTATCGGTAGCATTGGTCGCACAAAAGACAGTGCCGATTCAATTGCAGGCGATCGGGAATGTTCAGGCTAGCTCAACGGTCTCAGTGACACCGCAAACGGGCGGGATGATTACAGGTGTACATTTTAAAAAAGGACAGGAAGTTCATAAGGGCGATCTCCTATTCACGATTGATAACCGATCGCAAATTGCTTCAATTCAACAGGCCCAAGGGGTAGTCGCAAGAGATCTTGCCCAAGTGCAACAGGCTAGGGCGAACTTAGCGAGAGATATTGGCTTAGTGCGCTCTGCCGAAGCGAACTTAGCGAAAGATGAGGCTCAGGCGCAATTTGCGAAATCCCAAAGTGATCGCTACAATGCTCTGTATAAGGAAGGCGCGATCAGTCAAGATCTGGCGCAGCAATACAGCACTACCAACAGGGTATCGGACGCAACGTTACAAAGCGATCGCGAAGCGATTCAGAATGCGCTTGCTGTGGTTGAGGGGGATAAAGCGGCGATTACTAATGCGGAAGCGGTAGTTGCTACCGATGATGGTGCATACCAAAATGTGCAGGTACAGGCTTCCTATACCGAAATCTATGCCCCGATTGATGGACGCGCTGGCAATATTCTCGTCACCGAAGGCAATGTGGTACAGGCGAATAGTGCGAATCCTCTAGTCACAATTACTCAAGTTAATCCGATTCAAGTTGCCTTCGCGATTCCCGAAGTGAATCTGCCCGAAATCCAAAAACGGATGAAGAATGGCAAGCTTAATGTTAGTGTCACCTTTGCGGGTAACAATACGCCGATTTCAGGAGTTTTAACCTTCATTAACAATACGGTTGATAATACGACAGGCACAATTCAACTGATTGGCGACTTTAATAATGCGGGTGGACAGTTATTTCCTGGCCAGTTTGTGAATACGACTCTGACTCTCAATGAAGAACCAAATGCGATCGTCGTTCCCGCCCAAGCAGTGCAGAATGGAGCCAACGGACAGTTCGTATTTGTGGTTAATGATGAGGATCAGGATAATCCGACGGTGACAAATGTACCCGTGGTGGCAAGTAGTACCATTGACGGGCTAGATGTGATTCAGAAAGGACTCAAATCAGGCGATCGCGTTGTTATCGATGGGCAAGCAAACTTGGTCAATGGTAGCAAGATCAAGGTTAAAGCGGCTGATAGTAGTACTGACCCTAGCGGTGCTAAGGCGAAGACTAGTGACGATCCGAGTAAGCCAGCCAGCGATCGCAAAAAATCAGGAAAAAGTCACCGAGCTAGTTCTACAAATGGTTCTACAGCTAGTTCTACTAATAGCTCCCCCAAGGCTGACAAAACTCCACCAGCAAAACCAGAGGGAACAAATTAATGAATCTCTCAGAAATTTTCATTCGTCGTCCGATCATGACTACCTTGGTAATGGCGGCAATTCTCATTTTTGGATGGATGAGCTATCAGGCTTTACCAATTAGCGATCTGCCGAGCGTGGACTATCCCACGATTCAGGTGACTGCGGCAAGACCTGGGGCAAGTCCTGAAACCATGGCAGATTCGGTGACACGTCCATTAGAAAAGCAATTTTCGACGATCGCAGGACTGGACTCGCTCAATTCGACAACGACCTTAGGAAAAACGCAAATCGCGCTGCAATTTAGTCTGAGTCGCAGTATTGACGATGCTGCTCAAGATGTACAGGCGGCGATCGCTGCTGCTTCTGGTCAAATTGCCAGCGATATGCCCAATCCTCCCACCTTCAGCAAAGTCAACCCCGCCGATCAACCAATTCTCTATCTTTATCTCTATTCACCGACATTGCCACTTTCTCAAGTGGATAGTTACGCGGAGACATACCTTGCTCAGAAGCTTTCGACAATTTCGGGAGTAGCACAGGTAAGCGTTTACGGTTCTCAAAAGTATGCCGCAAGGATTCAACTCGATCCGCAAAAGCTGGCTAGTCAAGAGATTGGTATCGATCAAGTACAAACAGCAATCCAGCAAGGTAACGTCAACTTGCCAACGGGTAGTCTGTCAGGTGAGCATAAAAACTTTACCGTCCAAACCAACGGACAACTTCAGGATGCCGCCGCCTATCGCAAATTGATTGTGGCGTATAAGAATGGCACACCAATCTATCTAGAACAGCTAGGTAGAGTTATAGATAGTGTGGAGAATGACAAAGTTGCAAGTTGGTATAACAACAATCGCGCGATTATTCTCACGATTCAGCGTCAACCGGGGACAAATACAGTACAAGTTGTCGATACGATTCAGAAATTACTACCAAAATTACGGGAACAGATTCCCAATTCCGTGCAGATTGGGGTGCTGTACGATGCTTCCCAATCAATTCGTGATTCTGTCGATGATGTACGGTTTACTCTAGTCTTAACGATCGCCTTAGTCGTTCTTGTGATCTTCCTGTTTTTGCGAAACCTTTCCGCAACCGTTATTCCCAGTTTGGCTCTACCCGTATCGCTGATTGGCACATTCGCAATCATGAACCAATTGGCTTTTTCGCTGGATAACCTGTCACTAATGGCGCTCACTTTATCAGTGGGCTTTGTTGTTGATGATGCGATCGTGATGCTAGAAAATATCGTGCGGCATATGGAAATGGGCGAACGTCCGATGCAGGCAGCACTCAATGGTTCTAGGGAAATCGGATTTACGATTCTATCGATGACCCTCTCATTGGTGGCGGTATTTATTCCCATGCTATTTATGAGAGAATTATTAGGGCGCTTATTCCATGAATTTGCCGTGACGATCGCTGTTTCGATTCTCGTTTCAGGATTTGTCTCCCTGAGCTTGACTCCGATGTTATGCAGTCGCTTTCTCCGTCCCGTTCATCACGCTAGCCAAAGTCGTTTTTACCGCGCAACAGAAGCAATATTCGATCGCTTTCTCGGTCTATACGATCGCACTCTCAAAACCGTGATGAAATACCATCGCACGACGATGATTTTGTCGTTTGTGTTGTTATTTGCCACGATTGGACTATTTGTTGCTGTTCCCAAGGGATTTATTCCCAGTGAAGATAAGGGGCAGATCGTTGGCACAACCCAAGGCGCTCAAGATACATCCTTTGAAGCGTTAGTCACCCACCAACAAGCCGTCGCCGAACTGATTGCCCAAGATCCCAATGTCAAAGCCGTGAACTCCAATATTGGTGCGAGTGCTGGCGGCGGCGGTGCAACAACTGCGACTAATTCGGGTAGTTTATTTATCCTCTTGAAACCGCGATCGCAACGACAAGCTAGCGCCGATGAAGTTGTTCAAGAATTACGCACTAAACTTGCTGATGTCACAGGCATTCAAGTATTTCTGCAAAATCCTCCCGCGATTCCTATTGGTACGCAGCAAACCACAGGGCTTTATCAATTAGAACTACAAAATACCGATGTGCAGCCTTTGCAAGAATATGTACCTAAACTGGTAGAGCAGATGAAAGCTTTGCCTCTATTACAGGATGTGAATAGCGATTTGCAGATGACTTCTCAAGTCAAACTGAACATCGATCGCAGCAAGGCATCAACTCACGGAATTACGGCTCAACAAATCGAGAATGCGCTCAGAAGTGCCTATGGAGCCTATCAAGTATCCACTATTTATGGTTCGACTAACGAGTATCAAGTCATTCTCGAATTAGAGCCACAATATCAGCAGGATGTGAATGCACTTTTGTCGCTTTATATAACCTCTACATCTGGGCAAGTCGTCCCTCTCAAGACCTTTGCCACAATTTCTCAAGATGTTGCTCCATTAATGGTCAATCATTCAGGAAGAATGAATGCTGCGACGATTTCTTATAACCTAGCTCCTGAAGTTTCGCTAGGCAATGCCAATCAACAGATCGAACAACTAATTCAAAGTACGATTCCCGATAATATCGCTACTAGTTTTACGGGAGCCAGTCAGGTATTTCAGAGTTCGCTGCCGAGTTTAATATTTTTATTAGCGATCGCAATTCTCGTAATTTATTTAATTCTGGGAATTCTCTATGAAGACTTCATTCACCCAATCACGATCCTATCTGGCTTGCCCTCCGCTGGTTTTGGGGCATTACTAACCCTGATCGTCTTCCATGTGGAACTCAATGTTTATTCCTTTATCGGCATTATTCTACTCGTAGGCATCGTCAAGAAAAATGGAATCATGATGGTGGACTTTGCGATCGAGGCACAGCGCACCGAAGCATTAAAACCTGCGACCGCGATCTATCAAGCTTGTTTAGTAAGATTTCGGCCGATCATGATGACCACGATGGCAGCATTAATGGGAACGATCCCGATCGCGATCGGCTTTGGTGCAGGTTCAGAATCACGCCGACCTTTGGGCATTGCCGTAGTGGGTGGATTGATATTCTCCCAAATTCTGACTCTCTATCTAACCCCCGTGTTCTATATCTATATGGAAGCATGGCGTAAGAAATTGGACAGATTTAGTTTGAGGCAAATTTTTTCAGAATCAACGAGTCGATGAACCAATCTAAGTAGAATGCGTTAGTGCAACGTAACGCATCAATCATCTCAAAATAATGGGTTACGCGATCGCTAACCCATCCTACATTTAATCCTAAAAACCTCGATAAATGAGTGTTTTGATGAAATGCTGTCAATTCAGGAGCGTTATCTATGAATCTATCTAAATTATTTATTACTCGCCCTGTCATGACAACCCTCGTGATGATTGGCATTCTCATCTTTGGAGTTATGAGCTATATTTTGCTGCCGATTAGCGCTCTACCCAATGTGGAATATCCATTCATCAGCGTCTCAGCAAGCCTCCCAGGGGGAACACCTGAAACGATGGCTTCGGCTGTAGCTGCGCCACTCGAACGACAATTTACAGAAATCGCAGGACTGAACTCCTTTAACTCCACCAGTTCCACAGGTAGCACTAACATTTCTCTCCAATTTGACTTTAGCCGCAATGTCGCCTCAGCAGCTAAGGATGTGCAAGCAGCAATCTCGGCGGCGGCAGGACAACTACCTGCGGATATGCCCAAGCCTCCGACTTATCGCAAAGTCAATCCATCGGTTTCGCCAATTCTCTATCTCTATCTCTATTCCGAAACCCTACCGATTTACGAAGTTGATGAAAATGCGGAAATAACGATCGCCCAGCCCATCTCCGCGATCAATGGTGTTGCTCAAGTACAGGTCTATGGACAAAAGCAATATGCAGTGCGCGTTCAGCTCGATCCGCGATTAGTTGCAGCTAGAGGGATCGGATTCGATCAAATTAAAACCATAATTCAGCAAGGCAATGTCACTTTGCCTACAGGTACATTATCGGGTAAAGACAAAAGCTATCTCATTGAAGCAAATGGACAACTTAATAATGCCAATGACTATAAAGAATTAATTGTCAGTTATCAAAATGGTTCTCCCGTAAGGCTAAAAGACTTAGGCGATGTGATTGATAGCATCCAAAATAATAAAGTCTCAAATTTATTTAGCGATCGCAAAGTCTCTAATCAACCCTCGATCGTTCTTGCCGTACAGCCACAACCAGGGGCGAATACAGTCAAGATTGTTGATGCAGTCAATGCAATGCTCCCAACCTTACAAGCCCAAATTCCTAAATCAATTGAAATGGGAGTTCTATACGATCGCTCCCTATCGATTCGTGCCTCGATTCAAGATGTGCAATTCACCTTAGTGCTTTCCATTGCCCTTGTGATCTTGGTGATCTTTCTCTTTTTACGAGATCTTCCCGCCACGATGATACCCAGCATGGCTTTACCAATCGCCATTATTGGTACTTTTGCCGTCATGTATTTACTGGGATATTCCCTCGATAACTTGTCATTAATGGCTCTGACGCTATCGGTGGGATTTGTGGTGGATGATGCGATCGTCGTACTCGAAAATATCGTGCGCCATCGGGAAATGGGAGAATCGCCAATGGTAGCAGCGTTAAGGGGTTCGCAGGAAGTCAGCTTTACAATTTTATCGATGACTCTTTCCCTCGTTGCTGTGTTTATCCCAATTATCTTTATGGGCGGACTGATCGGGAAACTATTCCATGAATTTGCGATCGTCATTAGCGTTGCCATTCTCGTATCTGGATTTGTTTCCCTCAGCCTCACCCCGATGCTCTGTAGCCGCTTTTTGCAATCCCCGCATCATCAGCAAAACCGTTTCGCCAACCTGTTAGAAAGTGGGTTTGATTATCTTCTCAAAGGTTATAAATGGACACTTAAGCCAGTTTTAAAACATCGTCGCACCACGATGATTAGTTCTATCATCTTGCTATTCCTAACCTTTTATATGTTTACGCTCGTCCCCAAAGGCTTGATTCCAACGGAAGATACAGGGCAATTGATGGCAAGCACCAAAGCCGCGCAGGATATTTCCTTTGACGATATGTTAAAGCATCAACAGGAAGTTGTGGATATCATTCGCAAAGATCCAAATATTGCAGCGTTAAACTCCACGGTTGGTGCGGCGGGACCCAATGCCTCCGTTAATAGTGGTCGTATTACAATCCAACTCAAGCCCCGCGATAAAAGACAACTCAGCGCTGATGAGATTATTCAAAAACTAACACCTCAGCTACGCCGCCTCACAGGTATCCAAACATTTTTGCGATCGCCTGCGGCAATTCCCATCGGTGGTCAGCAGACTAACTCCACCTATCAATTCACGCTTCAGAGCTTGAATTTACAGGATCTCCGAGATTCTATTCCCAAATTATTAGAAAAGGTTCAAGCTATCCCTGGACTGCGAGGTGTTGATAGCGATCTGCAATTGCGAACCCCTCAAATCGAAGTAAAGATCGATCATGATAAAGCCGCTTTGCTGGGGATTACAGCCGCTCAAATCGAAAAAACTCTTGGTAATGCCTATGGTTCTAGCCAAGTTTCCACAATGTTTACAACCGACAATCAGTTCTACGTCATTTTAGAAGTAAAGCCTGAATTTCAGCGCGATCCCACAGCACTATCAATGATCTATGTATCAGGTAAAAATGGCAGCAAAATCCCCTTAAGTGCGATCGCCTCTATCATCCAAGATGTAGGTCCTCTAACCGTCAATCATATAGCCAAATAACATTCTGCAACTATTTCCTTTGAAACTCAGTAAGGTAAATCCCTAATAGATGAGACAGATGAAATTAAGAAATTCGAAAAAGAATATCTA
>CAIJEA010000441.1 GCA_903819605.1 uncultured cyanobacterium
CTCCTCTCGGTTTTGCTATCGCGCAAATCCGCAATCAATCACAACATTTTGGTTTTGTTCAATCTGTGATTCCTGAGAATCTTGATTATCCTTAACACTTTGTAATAATTTTGTAATAGCATAGGAGCTAATTACCTAAATTATGAGAAATCCTCGAAATCTATGTTGGAACCTTCTGCAATGACGACCCAAGATTCTCTCATTCAAGAAGAATTGAGGGTTCCAGCCTTTTCTCTAACCACGTCAACTAATGATTACCTTGCAGAATGCCTCAGTGATGATGTTTTTGCCCCAAATGATAGCTTTGTCAGTCGCCACATCGGAGTTAGTTCTACAGAAATTCAGCAAATGCTCACGGCGATCGGTTGTGAATCGCTAGATGAGATGATTGAAAAGACCGTGCCTGAATCGATCAGGATTAAGCAACCATTGCAACTAGGGGGAGCTAGAGGGGAATATGAACTACTACAAGAATTAAAGGCGATCGCTTCCAAAAACCAAGTATGGCGCTCCTATATTGGAACGGGTTATTACAATTGCATTACACCACCGATTATTCAGCGTAATATCCTAGAGAATCCGGGATGGTATACCCAGTACACTCCTTACCAAGCTGAAATCGCTCAAGGTCGTTTGGAGGCATTGCTGAACTTCCAAACCATGATTATTGATTTAACAGGGTTAGAAATTGCTAATGCTTCTTTATTAGATGAAGGAACTGCCGCCGCCGAAGCGATGAGCATGGCAGCAGGAATCGCTAAGAATAAGGGGAATAAATTCTTTGTGTCAAGCGATTGTCATCCCCAAACGATCGCAGTCGTCAAAACTCGCGCTATTCCCTTAGGAATTGAATTAGTTATTGCCAAGCATGACCAATTTGTATTTGATAAGAATTACTTCGGAGCTTTGCTGCAATATCCTGCTAGCGATGGCGCGATTTATGATTACAGCGAATGTATTGCTCAAATTCATGCTTACGGCGGTTTAGCAATTGTCGCCGCCGATTTACTAGCTCTCACCTTGATTAAATCTCCTGCGGAATTGGGAGCAGATATTGCGATCGGTAGCGCCCAAAGACTTGGCGTTCCCTTTGGTTATGGGGGACCGCACGCCGCCTATATGGCAACTAAGGAAGCTTATAAACGCCAAATGCCAGGACGATTAGTTGGAGTTTCTAAGGATGTGCATGGTCACCCAGCCCTACGTCTGGCTTTACAAACTCGCGAGCAGCATATCCGTCGAGACAAAGCTACCAGCAATATTTGTACGGCTCAAGTTCTCCTCGCGATTATGGCAAGTATGTATGCTGTTTATCACGGAGCAACGGGCTTAAAGCGCATCGCTCAGCGAGTAAATCTATTGACTGCAACTCTCGCTCAATCTTTAGATAACTTAGGTCATACTATTTCTCACCAAGCTTTCTTCGACACAATCCGTATTGAGCTAAAGGGAATCTCCAGCGAAGATGTCAGAGCTAGAGCTGATGCGAAACAAATTAATTTACGTTATCTTAGCGATCGCGCGATCGCCATCAGCCTCGATGAAACCGTTTCCAAACAAGATTTAACCGACCTCATCGAAATTTTTGCTGGCGAAAAAACAACCAATCACCAATTACCAATCACCAATCACCAATCACCAATTCCTAATTCCCTAATTCGGAATTCTCCCTACCTTACCCACCCAGTATTCAACTCCTACCATTCTGAGTCAGAACTCCTGCGTTATATCCATCGCTTACAAGCTAAGGATTTATCGCTGACCACTTCCATGATTCCCCTTGGTTCCTGCACAATGAAGTTAAATGCTACTTCAGAAATGCTTCCCGTAACATGGGCAGAATTTGGAAATATTCATCCATTTGCACCATTAGAGCAAACTACGGGCTACCAAATTCTCTTTCAACAATTGGAAACTTGGCTTGCCGAAATTACAGGTTTTGCAGGCGTATCGTTACAGCCAAATGCAGGCTCACAGGGAGAATACGCGGGATTGTTAACTATTCGTAAATACCACCAACATCGCGGTCAAACTAATCGCCATATTTGCCTGATTCCCACCTCCGCTCATGGCACAAATCCCGCTAGTGCTGTTATGGCAGGCATGAAAGTTGTAACCGTAAATTGTGACAGCGAAGGCAATATTGATGTAAACGATCTTAAAGCCAAGGCAGAAAAATATCAGCATGAACTAGCGGCTCTCATGGTTACATATCCTTCCACTCACGGTGTATTTGAAGAATCGATTCGCGATATTTGCGATGCCATTCATTACTACGGTGGACAGGTGTATATGGATGGCGCAAACATGAATGCCCAAGTTGGGCTTTGTCGCCCAGGGGATATCGGAGCGGACGTTTGCCACTTGAACTTGCATAAAACCTTCTGTATTCCTCACGGTGGCGGCGGACCTGGCATGGGACCAATCTGTGTGGCATCACAACTAGTTCCATTTTTGCCAAGCCATCCTTTTGCTAGCGATCTTGAGCAAAGCACGATTTCGGCTGCTCCTTGGGGTAGTGCGAGCATTCTCACGATCTCTTGGGTATATATTGCCATGATGGGAGCAAAGGGATTAAAACTAGCGACAGAAGTAGCAATCTTGAATGCAAACTATATGGCACAACGCCTTGCTCCACATTATCCAATTCTCTATACGGGCAAAAATGGTTTAGTTGCCCATGAATGTATTATCGATTTGCATGATTGTAAGGCGATCGCAGGTATTGAAGTCGATGATGTTGCTAAGCGTTTGATGGATTATGGGTTCCATGCGCCGACAGTTTCTTGGCCAGTTGCAGGAACAATGATGATCGAACCAACCGAAAGCGAATCAAAAGCGGAACTCGATCGCTATTGTGATGCAATGATTGCTATCAAACAAGAAATTAATGCGATCGCTTCTGGGGAAATGGATAAACTCGACAATCCTCTCAAAAATGCGCCGCATACTGCTGAAACTCTACTTGCCGATGATTGGAAGCACGCTTACACTCGTCATCAAGCAGCCTATCCAGCCCCTTGGTTAAAAGATCATAAATTCTGGACAAGCGTAGGACGGATTGATAATGCTTTTGGCGATCGTAACTTCATTTGTTCTTGTTTACCAATAGAAGCCTACGAGGCATAAATAAAGGCAAGTGATAGCAAGGTTGATTTTGCCGTAGGCAAAATCAACCTTGCTACAGTCGATAGCGAGGATCGCAGTAGTCGCGTAGCCATTTATTGCTAGCATCAGCGATCGCCGCATCACTAACATCCACAGGCGGAGCTTGTCCAATTCGCATAAATGCCATTGCCAAGCGCCAGCCATTAGAGGTAGGTACAACAAATAACCAATAAGCGCGTTGGGAAGTTTTCACGCTACCCGTTTGGCGCTCTAAAACCGATAGAAAAATCTGCTGAGGCAGGCGATCGCGACCTTGATCTGGGGCGAGAGGCAGAGGCTCAAGCTCAGGCTGACTGATCGTCATCACCTCACGCTTGATACGTAAACGGCTATAGGCGCGATTGAGATAATCAGGTAAATCCTTAGCCAACGCTTTGCTCAAACTAGGGAAGTCCGCAGGACAAGTTCGATTGTTGATATAGGTTTCGGCGTTCGCGGAGCTAGGTATATGAGAGAGTAAGGCGATCGCGATCGCGATTACCGATTTTGAAAATTTCTGATATTGATTAATCCAACTCTCGATCATATTCACTACCTAGAAATTATCAGTTAATCTTTTTGCCACGAATAGAATAGTCTAGAAGTTCCATTGGATGCATGAGTAAAACATCTTTATTTTGTAATTTTAAATGTTTACGAATTTGGGTAATACATCCCACGTTTGCCGAGGCGATTACTTGAGCGCCAGTATCAGTAAGATTTTCTACTTTCATTTCTCCCAACTCATGCCCGACCTCTGGTTGCAAAATATTATAAATTCCCGCGCTACCACAACAGAGAGCAGCATCTACCGATTCTTTTAACTGAACGTTAGGAATTTGTCGCAGTAGACGGCGCGGCTCTAAACTAATTTTTTGTCCATGTAACATATGGCAAGCATCTTGATAGGCGATCGCCAATGGCTGATCTTGCAAAGGAGACAACTTAGTAGTTAAGCCCACATTATCGAGAAATTCTTGAACGTCTTTCACCTTTTGCGAGAACGCCTTTGCTTTCTCGGCATATTCTGGATCATCCTTTAAAATATGACCATATTCCTTAAGTGTATGTCCACAGCCAGACGCATTAATTAGAATCGCATCTAAATTTAAGTCTGAAAAGACATCAATGGTTTGCTTTGCCAGATCAAGGGTTTGTGCTTCCTGACCTTGATGATGCGATAACGCCCCACAACAGCCCTGCAATTTTGGAACTATGACTTCACAACCATTCGCAGTTAATACCCGAACAGTCGCATTATTCACCTCTGGCAAAAACACTCGTTGTACACATCCCAATAGCATTCCTACGCGATAGCGTTGCACACCCTTAGCAGGAATTACTTCGGGGAAAGTATCTTGAAAAGATTGAGGAACTAATTCGGGTAGGAATGATTCCATTGCGGCTAATTGTTTTGGCAAAAATTTTTCGAGCCAACTTTGCGATCGCATTAATTTTTGCAGCCCTAACTTCTGATAAGCCAACAAGGGGGCGAGCAATACTCTGAGGCGATTGGGATAGGGAAATGTCGAGAAAATAAATTGACGTAAAAGTTTTTCAGCTAGCGATCGCGGATGATTTCGCTCCATTTGAGCGCGAGTAGCTTCGATCAGTTGATCGTACTGTACTCCTGATGGGCAAGTAGTCACGCAAGCCAAGCAACCCAAGCAAGAGTCAAAGTGCTGGGCGATCGCTGGTGACAAAGGAATATCACCTTCATTAATCCCGTCCATTAAGTAGATGCGTCCCCTTGGAGAATCGGTCTCTTTACCAATTACTCGGTAGCTCGGACAAGTGGATAGACAGAATCCACAATGCACACAAGCATCAATTAGTTGAGGATTTGGAGGATTTTTATCGTCAAAGGTTTGAGAAAAATTTTGAGAATCCAGAGAACTTAAGTTTGTAGTCAGGTTCTCAAAGTTTGGCTTGTCTGATACTTGCATATTAAAAAATATAAAATAAATTAAAAAAATAAATTTACGATCATGCAATAGCAGCACGAAGCGCTGCTATTCCTGCTAAAACATTCGAGATGGACTCAGTACTCCTCTTGCATCAAACTGTTTTTGAATTTTGTTCATGAGATCGCGGGCATTTCCTGCATATCCCCAAACATTTTGATGAAATTTCAATTTATGGGGAGCTTCGAGAATTGTTAAAAACCCACTATGCAATTCGGTCATACTTCTGACTTTAGCAATCTGGTCAGCAATTATTTCTAAATCTTGTCCCTCTTCCACCCGCAAAATCCCCAAACCACTGCTTGCATGTATTTGCAAATAATAGGATTGATTGCCAAAAATTTGTTCGCATTGTTCAAGGAATGCCACGCTAGCAGATGGCAATATACCCAACTTGCAAACGATCTTATTATTAGGTGGCTGATCCAAATTACGAAGTTCGTCCTGCCACATCACAGTCTGTAGTAATTGCCAAAAATCTTGAGCGTCATTAATTATCTGGAACTGTAAATTTAGTTCTTGGGCAATTGTCTTTAGGCGATCGCATTGCTCGATGACACTAGCTTTGAGGCTAGAAAATTGAACTGCCAAACCTATGCCATGCTCAAAGCCCAGCCCAGCAATCGCTGATGCCGATAATAAATCACATGTTGAGGGTGTAAGCACAGATGTACTAATTTGCTGTTGTACTTGGGCGATCGCCTTGGCTGTCCCAGTAACTAAAGCTACCTGCGTATATTCTGGCAATGGATAAAGGCGAAAGGTCACAGTTGAAGCAATACCCAAAGTTCCATAGGAGCCAGTTAATAACTTCATTAGATCGTAGCCAGCCACATTTTTGACTACTCTTCCCCCAGCTTTGACCACCTCCCCATCTGAACGGACAAACTCAATTCCCAAGCACATATCGCGCACACTGTTATAACGATGGCGTAATGCACCAGCACTGCCCGTAGCTAATATGCCGCCAATCGTAGCATTAGTGCCATAGGGTGGATCGATCGCTAAAAATTGTCCTGCTTTTGCTAAGACTGCTTGTAAATCCTGATACTTTACGCCAGTCTCAACAGTAACAGTTAGATCGCCAACGCAATGTTCAATTATTCGGTTTAGCCGTGACGTACTGATCGCTATATCAACTCGGCTTACCAATCCACCCCAATCCAACTTAGTAGCATTGCCACAGGGCAAAATCCGCAATCGATACTCATAGGCTAAAGCGATCGCTCTAGATAGTTCAGCGATCGTTTTGGGATAAATTACAGCGGCTGGTTGGATGCTATCGGGAGCGAGACTATGCACAATCCGATGAGATAAATGTGTCTCAAGGCGGTCAAATGAAACAATGCTATCGACTCCCAGCAAGTCAGTGAATAGTGCAATTATCTGATTATCTGTAAGTCTCACAAAAGTTAATGTCCGTACATGCCAAGAATACATAGAGGGAGCGTAAAGCAATTCCCCTCATAGATAAATAAATGTTTAAAACAAACGCTTACTACCATCGGGGCGGATTGTACCCCAATTAGTTTTCGCTTGAGCTAATTGATCGTCCGTTATCTTAGCCCCCTTCAGATCCGCACCACAAAGGTTAGTCCCATTCAGATTTGCTTGACTTAGATAAGCTCCTTTCAAGTTTGCGCCACTCAAATTAGCACCCGACAAGTCTGCCTTACTCATGTAAGCTGACTGAAGATTAGCCTCACGTAGATCGGCAAGAATCATTGAAGCGCTTCCTAAATCAGACTTTATCAATATTGCTCTTTGCATTTTTGCTTCGCGCAAATTAGCACTATTTAGCTTAGCTTGAGATAAATTTGCACCTTGAAAGCTTGCGCCACTCAGATCGCTATGGCAAAAATCCGCCTCAACAAGTTTTGAGCGACTCATCACAATCCCTGCAAGCGTCGCACTACCAAAAGCGGCTTTGGTATAGTCTTGATTAGCAAAATTTCGCTTGCCTTGACTGTACTCAACAATTACCTTACGACCGCCCTTAAGCTCACTACCGACACGACTGATATTAGCGCGAGTATTACCCGTCGTCATCATGCCACTATCGAATTGAGATCCTTGGCTATTGCCATACTTCTGGGGATGAATGCGCGAGTTGGGAACCTGTGTATTTGCATTTTTAGAGGTTGCAGAGGCAGAGGATGCAGGTGGAGACGAAGCTGATACTGAAGTAGATATTTTTGGAGCTTCTTCAGTTATACTCCCTGACTCTAATGCTCTTAAGGCCTCTTCCGCAGACCGAAATCTTTGTGATACTGATTGCTGAAGTAGTTTTTCAAAAACGACTCTAAGGCGATCGCTGAGCTTAACCTGTGATTTCCAGTTAATCTCACCCGTATAGGGATCGTGGGGCAAATCCTTAGGCGATCGACCTGTCATCAAATACAAGCAACTCATCGCTGTAGCATACAAGTCACTGGAGTAAACTGGACGCATTGCCATCTGCTCAGGCGGGGCGAATCCAGGTGTACCGATCGCAAAATTTGTCAGCAACCCACTTGGATCGTCATCGGCTGAGATCTTATTTTGTTGGCTAGAAACTGCCCCAAAATCAATTAACACCAACTGCCCATCTTGTTTTCGCCGCATGATATTAGCAGGTTTAATATCGCGGTGAATCACCCCACTTTCATGCATAAACCCAAGAGCAGGAAATATTTCAGCAAGAATTTTACGAATTTCAATTTCATTGAATACGCCACGACGCTCAAATTCTTGCTTCAAGGTTTCGCCATCAACAAACTCTTGAACTAGATAGAAATTTCCATCTTCTTCAAAATAATCGAGCAACCGTGGGATTTGGGGATGACTACCGATTTTACCTAAGGTATAAGCTTCCCGCTCAAACAGTTCCCTAGCCATTTTCATGACACTGGCAGACTGAGTATTGGGACGCAATTGCTTGACTACACAGGATGGAAATCCTGGCAGTCCTTCATCAGCAGCAAGGAATGTTGCTCCAAACCCGCCTTTCCCCAACGGACGGCTTGCCCGATAACGATTTCGCAGCTTTAAAACAGAACCACATGTTGCACAATTAGTTGCAAATGGTTCATTATTTGGATTAGCACAGTTCGGATTAACGCAGTAACTCACGGTTGATCGAAAGCCCAAGTAATGGTTGATCAAATCAAATTGTAAGGTTTTTGTGACAAGTTAACCTATCACGACCTTATGGAGACTTCTAGCTTAAATCAATTTTAAAGATTCTATAGCAATAAAGAATGATTTAGTTTTTGAGATCGATCAGATATATAAGTCTCTAATGCATTTATCTCAGCTTATTTATTAGCAATAGCAGAGACTAGCTTGAGCTTATATAGGTTTAGGTATACAACGTAAAAAATAAATCTAGCAATAATTTTAACAAATAAATCTAAAAATCGTCAGTATCTGGAATTTCAGTACTAGGATATGCCGATGGACGACTAGATGGTCGTCGTCTACGTCCAGATGATCCTGTATCCCTAGCAGAAGCTTCACCATTGGTAGAGTTATCGGATTCACTATTCCGATTTCTAGGGCGATCGCCATTTGCATTGTCACCATTATTACGTGGACGACGCTTAGGATTTACAGGTTTAATGTCGCTTTCATCAATATCGATAACAGTATTATCACTGCTACTGGAACTACTACGCTTGGGGCGGCGCGATCGCCGATCATCAGTAGTGTCTCCACGTAGCTCACTTGCCTCAGCACTGTTTCCAATAGAACCACGCATTCTACGGGCGGAGTCGCGATCGCGGCGGGGAGCAATTTCACGAGTGGGATCGATTTCAACTCGATAATCAGAACCAATGGGTTCTTCATCGTCAACTAAAGGGCTAGATGGTGCTCTCCGAGCTTGATTTGATAGAGCTTGACGTAATACCAAAGACTCAACTGCAAACCAACCAGCAAAGCCAACTACCAAAACTTGAGCCAACTGAGTTGTAATTTCCATACGGAAATTAAAGGCAAGAAGGATAATGCCATATACCAATGCGATCGCAGAAAAAAAGATATCGTGATCGCGCGCTAATTCAGGGCGAAAGTTACGAACAAAATATAACCCCACGCCTCCTAAAGCGGCAACGATTGCCAAAAGAATCATTAGCGGGTTGCCACCGATGTTGATCATGGTTCTATATTTCTCCTAAATACCTGCATTTTTACTACTAAGACAAACTATGCCTTTGTAGCTAGATTTAATTTTAGTATAACAATACAACTGATGAAGCATTCAGGAGCAACAGGGAACTAGCAAATTACAAACTGAATGAACGGAGAGTATATCAAATTCTTTTAAAGCAAAACCCAGAAGAGAGTTGCGGCGCTTTGCGCC
>CAIJEA010000442.1 GCA_903819605.1 uncultured cyanobacterium
ACATATTTATCTCATTTAGGTTTTGCAATATTAATTGTTTTGATGATTAGAGTAGTTTTGGATAACATACAAAAATCAACTCAAAATTATTTAAAATATGTGATTTTAGGTATTACATTGTACATACTGAGCCTAGTACTAGTTCAGAATGCTGAATCTATGTTAGGTAATGGGAAGATTTACCAAGAAGTTGGATTGGATATTAAAAACTATGAGGTAATTGTAAAAAAACAATTACCTACTGTTCAATCTCATACTTTATTCTTATTAAAAGATACTGAGAAATTACGATATTATGTTCCAGTATTTGCTGGCGATTGGGTTGTTAATGGATTTATCAAAAAAATTTATCCTTTACAAGATGTTCAAGGTCACGACTACAGTTTGCTAGATGAAAATTATCCAGAGAAATCATCGTTAAAAATCAATTCGGATTTAGACTCATTGAGTCTAAATCAAGACAAGTATCTTTTTAGTCAAATCATTATTTTAGATGCAAAAAATAAGTTTAGACCATATTCAGAAGTAAAGCTTAAAACATCCAAAGGAGATCATATAAAAAGGTTGCAAAGTAGTAGCGATAATGATAACGTTAATTCAGTTTTAGAGATTTCTATTCCATGAAAGTATTAGTAACTGGTGGAGCTGGATTTATTGGTTCTCACTTAGTTGAACAATTACTGAAACTAGGTATAGAGACAAGTGTTTTTGATAATCTTATTTCTAGCAGTAATGAATCCCTCTCTTTTGTTACTAGAAATACTCAATTAGTTAAGTCAGATATTCGAGATTTAGATAGACTGATATCTGCTGTACGTGGAGTTGATAGTATTTTTCATCTAGCTGCATTAACTGCCATTCCTGAATCCATCAAAGATCCAATAGGTTTTTATGATGTAAATGTCAGAGGAACATTAAATGTCCTTTATGCTGCTTTGAAAGCAAATGTATCCAGAGTAATAATTGCTTCAAGCTGTTCAGTTTATGGAGATATTCATCAATCCCCATTGAAAGAATTATATCTCCCTAATCCTAGATCTCCTTATTCTGCAAGTAAGCTAGCATCCGAAGTGATTGCAGAAAGTTTTTATCAATCCTATGGCTTAGAAATCGTTTGTTTACGATATTTCAATGTATATGGGTTGCGGCAGAATTCAGATTCAGATTACTCGGCAGTAATCCCTCGCTTTGTTGAATGTTATCATCAGAAAATACCCCCTAAAATATACGGGATTGGAGAACAAAGTCGAGACTTTATTCATGTTTCTGATGTAGCTAGAGCTAATATTCTAGCCGCAAGTTTATCAAGTAAAATAATTAAAAGACATAGGATTTTTAATATTGGTACTGGTAGTAGAACTAATCTTTTGGAGTTACTCGATTTAATTTCTAAACAGACAAATTGCTATATCAAGCCTACTTTTTTACCTTCTCGACAAGGTGAAGTCCACCATTCCTGTGCAGATATTAGTTTGGCTCAAGAGAATTTAGGATTTCAGCCTTTAATTAGTTTAGAGGTAGGCATTAAAACATTATTATGAAAATAGTTTATGTACTCACTGCTAATGTTTTGTGTGGTGGACATATAGTAGTTCTTCAGCATGTTACTAGATTAACTAAGCGAGGGCATAGTGTCTTTATATGCATATTAGATGAGACTATCCCAGCAAACTCAACTTCTTTTTCTTGGTTTTCAAATTTTGATTGTCCAGTTGTTCATCCCAGAAATTTCCCTGATGATGTTGACATCTGTATTGCTACTTTTTGGGATACATTAATTCAAGTTCTTAAATTACCTGCTAAGCAGAAAGTATATTTTGTACAATCAGATGAAACTCGCTTCTACGAAGACCTAGTTATGAAAAATTGGGTTGTTTTAACTTATCTATGTAACGTTCATTACATGACTGAAGCTAAGTGGATCGTTGATTGGCTCGAAGATAACTTTGGTCATCAAGCTGCATATATACCAAATGCTCTTGATCCCGATATCATTTATCCTGATAAACCAATTGTAAGTAAGAGAGCGGATAAACTAAGAATATTGGTGGAAGGGGCAATAGATTCCCCTTTTAAGCGGGT
>CAIJEA010000443.1 GCA_903819605.1 uncultured cyanobacterium
AATATTTTGTTCAATATGTTTAAAAATGTACGACAATAAATATGTAACTCTATGTGGATTAAGTCCCCAAGCTTTGCAAAATTTCTCCTAGTCTAGTGAGAATTTTTCAATTGTGAAACCTTGAAATTTCTAATAATCCTATGACAGACACTGTAACGACTCCTTTAACAGGAAAAGCTCTGCTTCAAAAAGCAAAAGAGCTAAACAACTTGCCTAAGCGCGAACAAGCTAAAAAATGTGGGTATTTTACTCGGGGGAAGGATGGTGTAGATCGCGTTAATTTGACAGAATTTTATGAGGCAGTTCTTGCTGCTAGAGGATTTGCTATTAATCCTGAACAGAATAAAGATGGGCGTGGTCGTGAACCTACATTTAGAGTTAGCGTTCATAAAAATGGTCAGATCGTGATTGGCTCAACCTATACAAGATCGATGGGTTTGAATGAAGGAGATGAGTTTGAAATCAAACTTGGATACAAGCACATTCATTTAATTCAGTTGACTAGCGATCAAACTGAAGATAACGAAGAATAAATAATACTCTAATTGAATAGCTCCAAAGTTATTTGGCTAAGAATTAGTTTTTAAGACGTTCTTAGAGATTAATTGTGGAAGATTATTTAGTTTGGTGGATTTGGCGAGAAGATTAATACTACTGTATGAGTGAGTGTTGGATTTTCTCGCTATTTTTATGCGTTCTGGTTTTTAATGTGATTTTGATTTCTAGGTTTTCTTTTTATGCAACTAATAGATACACATGTACACATTAACTTCAAAGATTTTCAGTCAGATCTTGATGCCACACGCGATCGCTGGTTAAGTAATGGAGTAACAAAACTTGTCCATTCTTGCGTAAGTCCAGACGAGTTTCCTCAAATTCAGGCGATCGCAGATCGATTTCCTGAAGTAAGTTTTGCAGTTGGGTTGCACCCATTGGATAAAAACCTTAATGCGATGGGATGGGAACCTGAAATTGGCGATCGCATCAAATTTCTGGCTAGCAGCGATCAACGGGTAGTAGCAATTGGTGAAACGGGTTTAGATTTCTTCAAGTCAGATAGTAAAACAGCCCAAATTGAAGCTTTTAAATCACAACTCAGAACTGCGCGATCGCTAAATCTACCAGTAATTATCCACTCTCGTGAAGCATCAATAGCAACTCGCGAAGTTTTAGAGGAAATCAACGCTGAGAACCCTAGTGAGCCAATTCGTGGCGTAATGCATTGTTGGGCGGGAAATCCTGAAGAAACGCAATGGTTTGTGGATCTAGGAATGTACATCAGTTTTAGCGGTGTAGTTACTTTTAAAAATGCTCACGATCTGCATGAATCGGCAAAGATTGTGCCCAGCGATCGCCTCCTAGTTGAGACTGATTGTCCTTTCCTTGCACCAGTACCCAAAAGAGGTAAACGTAATGAACCAGCTTATGTGCTACACGTAGCTGAGAGCGTTGCGAAGTTACGTGATGTGGAGTTAGTAACTTTGGCAGAACAAACAACTAGTAATGCATTTGCGTTATTTTCTCTTTCTTAAAATTTGTTGAGTAGTCATCGCCTACTCAACAAATGATTAAAATTGTTTTATGCAAATATACTTAGATCATGGTGCTACAACCCCTGCGCGTCCAGAAGTCATCGACTTGATGACAGAGGTAATGCGATCGCAATGGGGAAATCCCTCTAGCCTGCATTGGTGGGGTGAACGTTCAACGATGGCGATCGAACGAGCACGCCTGCAAGTAGCCAGTTTGATTAATGCCGATCCTGAAGGAATTATTTTTACATCAGGTGGTACGGAGTCAGACAACATGGTGTTAATGGGAATTGCGCGGCAATATCAAACACCACAACACATGATTATCTCCTCGGTTGAGCATTCAGCCGTACGTTTACCAGCACAATTTTTAGAGCAACGTGGTTGGGAAATTACGCGGTTGCCTGTCGATCGCCAAGGTCAAGTATCTCCAGAGGATTTAGAGCGATCGCTGCGACCGAACACAGTACTAGCATCAATCATCACCGCTCAAAATGAAGTTGGCACAATCCAACCTATTGAGAAAATAGGACAGATATGTCGTAACGCGGACGTGTTATTACATACCGATGCTGTACAGGCGATCGGCAAACTGAAAATTGATGTGCAGATCTTACCGATTGATTTACTTTCAATTTCTGCACATAAGTTCTATGGAACGCAGGGAATTGGAGCGCTCTATATCAATCCTGTCACTATCAAGAAGCGATCGCTCATTCCTTTAATCCAAGGTGGGGGACAGGAACGTAGTTATCGTTCAGGGACTCAAGCTGTAGCCGCGATCGCAGGATTCGGTCTGGCTGCCGAACTTGCAGAGAGAGAGTTGTCTTCAGAATCAGAACGTATTAGTAAATTGCGCGATCGCTTATATGCATTACTTGACGATATTCCCGATCTTGTCCCTACAGGAATGATGGGAGCAGATCGTTTACCCCACCATCTCAGCTTTTACCATAAACATATTGATGGTCGTCACATAGTACGCGAATTGAATTTTGCTGGAATTGCCATCAGTTCTGGTTCGGCATGTAGTAGCGGTGCGATCGAGCCAAGTGCAATTTTGCTGGAAATGGGATATTCAGAAACAGAAGCTAGAAATAGCATTCGCTTGACACTTGGAAAATCTACAACCACAGCCGATATTGACTGGACATCCTTAGTAATACATCAAATTATTAGTCGCCAATAGTAGAAGCAATTCATGAATTGCCTCTACTCTCGATCGTCAGGCTTTAAAGTGAAAGGTGGCGCTTCGCGCCACCTTTCACTTTGTTTTGGGTTTATGGCACTACTAAAACCGGACAAGGCGAAAGATTAATTACTTTTTGGCTGACACTACTGCCATCGGGATGATCTTCTGTAAGGCTCATCCCCCTCGACCCCATCACGATTAGGTCGGCATTAATTTCATCGGCAAAATCACAAATTACAAAGGCGGCTTTTCCTTCAGCAATTTTCGTTTTTACAGAAATACCAACCTCACTAAAATAAGACTGTACTTCTTTGATTAGCTCTTGAGATGACTCGCGATCGCTATCAGTAGCATCTGATTCGGTTACTGATAGTAAATATAACTCCGCCTGATACTTTTGAATTAGATCGATCGCTACGGCTACAGCTTGGCGGGTTTCTTGACTTCTGTTTAAAGGGAATAAAACAGTTTTAAACATAATTCCTACCTAACACTGCAATTTGGATATCAGCTTTGTGATTTAAGAAGTTTTTATTCTCCTTAGCCCATTTTAATAATCAATTGAGACTGAAAAGATTTAAATTTCTTAATTTTTAACATGTCCGCAATTTCTATTAAACCTCGCAAACTAAAAACAGCACTTCGCGCTGATTTTATAGTCATCGCCACAATGCACACGATACAAGAGTTGGCTTCGACTACGCTCAGCCAACTCTTGTATCATTTAGGACTGCAAAACCCAGAAGAGATTTGCGGC
>CAIJEA010000444.1 GCA_903819605.1 uncultured cyanobacterium
AATTCGGTGACAAAAAGTTTGGCGATAAGTTTGGCGATAAAAAGTTTGAACGTAATGATCGTGCTGATCGAGGCGATCGTAATTTTGGCGATCGCAAATTTGACCGCGATCGTAATTTCGGCGATCGGGTTCCTAACTTTGAGCGTCGTTCTCTACCACCAGTTTCACGTAATTTTGATCCCGATGGTGAATTAGGAATTGTTCCACCAGCTCATACTCCTGACAATCCTGATATCGTCTACGGTCGCCATGCAGTCGAGGCTGTACTAAATAGCGATCGCAGTATTAATCGTGTTTGGGTTACTGCGAGACTGCGTTATGCGCCTGATTTCTTACCTCTAATCGATGAGGCTAAGGCAGCAGGAGCAGTAGTCGATGAAGTGGATAACACTCGCCTCGATCGCATCACTGAGAATGGTCGCCATCAAGGTATTGCTGTTCAAGTTTCTGCCTATGAGTACGCTGATCTTGATGAGCTGATTGTCAAGGCAAAGGAAAAATCTGCTCAGCCTGTAATCGTAATCGCTGATGGGATTACCGATCCCCATAATTTAGGTGCGATTATTCGCAGCGCCGCCGCTCTCGGAGCGCAAGCTCTTGTCATTCCTCAGCGTCGTGCCGCAGGAATTACTGCTACCGTTGCCAAGGTAGCCGCTGGTACATTGGAAATATTACCCGTTGCTCGTGTAGTCAACCTTAATCGTGCGCTTGAGAAAATTAAAGAAGCTGGTTTTTGGGTTTACGGAACTATGGCGGACTCAGGTAATGCGATCCACAAGACCAAGTTCTCTGGTCCAGTTGCCTTGGTTATTGGTGCAGAAGGAGAAGGATTAAGTCTGTCGATTCAAAAGAATTGTGATTTTCTTGTATCTATACCTTTAGAAGGAAAAGTAGATAGCTTAAATGCTTCAGTTGCCACTGGAATGGCTCTGTACGAGATTTTTAGACAACGTTGGGTAAATACGTTAAGCCTGAACAATTTGTCTTGAAGTCATGTTTTAAGTTATATAAAGATACAGGTAAAATGATTTGAATAGAAGGCTTCGTCATTCACCTAAACCATTCACTTTAGTTATGCAAAATCATGGGTGGTAACTTGTTTAAGAACATTTTTACATCAATTCTCGAAACGTTAGGCTTAGCGGTATGGATCGAAATTGTCACCGATTCACCACATTGCACTTATTACTTTGGTCCTTTCACAAGTGAGGCTGAAGCAGAGGTTGCAAAAACTGGTTATATAGAAGATTTAGAGAGCGAAGGTTCTAAAGGTCTAGTTGTAATGGTTAAGCGTTGCAAACCTGAAAAATTAACTATCTATGACGACTCAATGGATTTTAAGTTTGACCGCTTTCTTGCATTTAGCGGTCAAACTCTGTAATCGCTCAAATGATGGATTAATTAAGGGGCTAATGCCCCTAATTTTTTGAGATAAATGCATAGAGATGCAGTACCAAGTTCTACATCTCGAAATAGCTCGAACATATATTTGGACATGTATTCAGTAGCTAGTTATGTTAAGGACAAAAACATACCCCTAGAATAGAGAGTTAGCGCAAAGCACTACAACTCTTTTCTGGGGTTACTGATATTAGTAGCGATCGCTAAACTCTGTTACGAGATAACATCCACTTTGTCCATAGCTCTCGTAATTTGAATAGTCGCAATATTGGCGATCTTATAGAATGAATGATTTAGGATAAGGCTAGGCAAAGTAAAGCATTGACTAGTTTTATCAAAATTTGCGGATTAAAGATAATTTTTTGAGTGAACAGCATATGTTATTTGGACTTGGCAAAAAGTTAACACTTCCAACTTTGGCTGATGCCTTAAAGGGGAGATCCTCAGAAATTCCTACTGCATCAAAGCATTTTGTAAACGGGAATGCATTAAAGCCACCTTTTCCTGAAGGTATGGAAACCGCAGTTTTTGGATTGGGATGTTTTTGGGGTGCAGAGCGTCGTTTTTGGCAACAAAATGGAGTTTATGTGACCGCCGTGGGTTATGCAGCAGGGTTAACCCCTAATCCGACCTACGAAGAGGTTTGTTCTGGTATGACAGGACATAATGAAGTTGTGTTAGTTGTGTACGATCCCAAGGTGATTAGCTATACAGATTTGCTGAAGGTTTTTTGGGAATCCCATAATCCTACCCAAGGAATGCAACAAGGCAATGATAAAGGCACTCAATATCGCTCTGGTATTTATGTCTATAACGAATCCCAAAGAAAACTGGCTGAAGATTCACGAGAAGTTTATCAGGAGGCTCTTAAAGCTTCAGGGATGAGGCAAGGTATTACTACTGAGATTCGTGATGCTGGTGAGTTTTATTATGCTGAGGGCTATCATCAGCAATATCTAGCTAAGAATCCTAGTGGATATTGCGGTTTAGGCGGTACAAATGTTTGTTATCCTGCTGCCGCCATAGCATAAAAAAGAAGGGCAGCGCTAAGCGCTGCCCTTCTTTTTTATGTCTTGAGACTGTTGGTAACTATTGCAGCGAGTTTAGTGGCTGCACCTGCTTCACCACACACTTTTTTTAAGCGATCGCGCATTTTGGCAAGTTCATCAGGGTGATCGAGGTAAAACAAAATTTTGATAGCAACTTGCGTAGGTGTGAGTTCTCCAAATAGTTCTGGCACAATTTCTTCCCCAGCCCATATATTTGGCCAAGCAAGCAATTGACCTTTTTTTTGAATTTGTGAAATCAATACAGAATTAATTAATTTTGAAAAGACTTTCCCGAATATTGGCGTGATCGTAAGTAAACCTAACAAACCATCCCAACCAACTTTCATGTCAGCAAAATTTGTTGGCAACAAAACAATCATCGGTTGATTGAGAGATGCAAGCTCAGCCGTATTTGCACCGACCGTAGTAATACACAGTTGACTACTGATTAGGAGGTCATGAGCAGGGAATTTCCGATGAATGCTTATGATTGTACCTTTGGTGGTTAACAGGCTGCCGTTAGCTAAAACTGCGGTCGATCCCTCACTATCTGTAGTAGGAAAGCTAAATTGGGCATATTGGGCTAAAGTTTCAGGAGTAGTAGTTGGAGCAAGGGCAATTACTAATTCGAGATCGGGGCGTTTTTGCTTCAAAATATCGGCGATCGCCACCACTAGCGGGACACCTATTCGCAACTTATGTCCCTTCGATCCAGGCATAAAGCAGATTCTAGACTTTTGGGAGCATTCCTCGATTGCATCTTCACCAAGCCGATCCACCATCAAATCGCCAACGGCAGTTGCTTTTGAGCGGAACTTTTCAGGGATTTTAGCGGCGATCGCATCGTTACGAACAGCAAATAAATCTACCCAGCGATACCATCTTGCCTCCCATTCAGCATAAATCAGCGTTTTGTATCCTAGTCGTTTAGCGATCGCTACGGCAAAAAACTGATCCCCACCCAAAAAAATGACAATTCCTTGGCTTGACCATTTCCACTGAGGTGTTTTGCCCCACAATAAAAAATCAAAAAAATGTTCTTGAGGTAATACGCGCTCAACATTAGGAAAGCTTTGAGCTAATTGCGCTTCTTGTCCACTGGCATTTTGACAAGGTGATAGAGCGATCGAGATACGAGTTTTAAATTTCAGGTCTCCTTCAGGCGATCGGAGGGATATGTCTAAAGCCTTGAGAAAAGGATATACCCACGTTGTCAACTCCCCCGGCCCGTTGGACAGAATTAAAATATCTGTGAACAAGTCAGTAATTTGTGGGGCATGAGACATAGATGGTAAACCTATAAGTTAAATATTCTGTTACTCTCAATATCTACTTTATGAGGTTGCTGTTAGAAATTGAAAGGACGGGATCGAATTCACGATAAAATTATGCACTCATAATCGAGTTAAATTAAGAGCTAGTAACTAAGCTTTTTACCTAAATTTTTATAAACGTCACGCATGTGGATTTAAGTAGTTTATTTGATACGCCGAAACCCGTAATTGGGGTTATTCATCTTTTGCCATTGCCTACTTCGCCTCGTTGGGGAAGTAGCCTTAAAGAGGTAATTGATCGTGCCGAGCAAGAAGCCACGGCACTTGCCGCAGGCGGAGTGCAAGGGATTTTTGTGGAAAATTTTTTTGATGCCCCATTTACAAAAGATCGTGTCGATCCTGCGGTAGTCAGTGCCATGAGTCTGGTTGTACATCGTGTCAAGCAGATGGTTGGTATTCCTGTTGGTATTAACGTATTGAGAAATGATGGTCATAGTGCCCTAGCGATCGCCTCCTGTGTTGGCGCTCAATTTATTCGTGTCAATGTCCTTATGGGCGTAATGGCAACCGATCAAGGCATTATCGAAGGTGATGCCTACAAACTATTGCGCTATCGTCGAGAGCTAGGCTCAGATGTCAAAATCTTTGCTGATGTATTGGTAAAGCACGCCCAACCAATTTCGGTTCCACAGATTTCCGCAGCAGTTCACGATACAATCCATCGAGGGCTTGCGGATGCGGTAATTTTATCGGGATGGGCAACTGGTAATCCTCCTACCAGTGAAGATCTTAAGGAAGCAAAGCTTGCTTGTGGCGAAACGCCTCTATTGGTTGGTTCTGGAGCAACATGGGATAATGTCCCTGAATTGATGCAATATGCTGATGGCGTGATTGTTTCCAGTTCACTGAAGCGTAACGGTCAAATTCAACAGGCGATCGATCCAATTCGGGTAAGTCGTTTTGTCGATGCAGTGCGTTTGGATATTGCCAATAAAAAAAATACGCATACTAACGAAGAGCAAATATTGCGATCGTCAACTATATCGATTGGGTAAAATCTGTACAGGTAGAACTCACATCATAATATTGCTATGAATTTTACTAGATTTATTTAGAGCAGGTAGGTGTAAATTGTCAGGAATAGCTACGCGAAAACGATCTGAGTCATGGTTGCATCGGTGGTCGCGCCCTGCGATCGTCGTTTTGTCGCTATTTGGCTTTTCTCTTACAACTTATTTGACTGTAACTCATTTTCTCGGACAACAAGTTGCTCTCTGTAACGTTGAGGGGAGTGGTTGCGATTTAGTTCTCAGTAGTGAGTATGCCAAAATTTTTGGTATTCCGCTCACAATTTTTGGAGCATTAGGATATCTCACACTGGGTTTACTAGCGGGACTGCCATTAGCATTAAAACGCAACGATCCTAAGGCACAAACACAAATTAAGGAAGTATCTAATTTCTTGTTGTTTATGGTGTCTTCATCAACATTTGTGTTTAGTGGATATCTCATGTATCTACTTGCTTCTGGCAGCATTGGCGGCAAACCACAGGTCTGTATTTATTGCATATCCTCAGCCGTTACTATGACTACAATTTGGCTGCTCACAATATTTGGAAACGCTTGGAAAGATGTAGGTCAACTATTCTTTACAGGTGCAATTGTGGCGATTATCACCTTGACAGGAACTTTAGGGGTTTATGCTAGCCAAGGTAAACTGGCTGCTAAGCAAAATACTTTTGCGGGGCGTTTGGCACAGCATTTGACTGAAACTAATGCCAAGATGTATGGCGCTTATTGGTGTCCGCATTGTATGGAGCAGAAGCAATGGTTTGGGGAAGCAAAGCAATTTATTCCCTATGTTGAGTGCGATCCCAAGGGCGAGAATCCACAAACTGCACTATGTATCCAAAAGGGAGTTAAGGGTTATCCGACTTGGGAGATTGGTGGCAAGATGATTGCTGGCGAACAAACTTTAGATGAATTGGCTGATAAATCTGGCTATACTGGCGATCGCAAATAAAAAAGAGAGCGCAAAGCGCTCTCTTTTTTATAACAATCCCCAATGGGTTGCTCTTTCATTGAGCCAGCCATTTTTGCGCCATTTTTCGATAACATTAAAGACCCGATCTCGTAAGTCTAGATGCTGTAACCCGCGAGGTAAGGCAATCGCTAAACTATGTGCGCCTAGAGGTTGTCCAATGATTTCATAATCAGGATTTTCTTTAAGCCATTGAAAAAGACTACTCCTATCCCCAACAAAGGCTTTGACTTTACCTGATTGCAATGCTGCTAGACCATCTGTATAAGAGTCTGCACCAATGATTGCGGCTTTAGGGAATTGTGATTGGATTTCAGCGATCGCTGCGGAATTTTTGATGACGGCGATCGCCGAGGGCTGACTGAGTTCTTGGGAGGTAGTGCCACGCTTCGCAATCGCGACTGTACTGTCGGTGTAGTAGGGTAAGGAAAAATCAATTAGGCGCGAACGATTTGGCGTAACGGTGATTTGAGCGACCGCGAGATCGACTTGATTGTCTTGTAATGATGTTAGGCGATCGCGATTTTTTAATGGCACTAATTCAATTGTTATATTTAGCTCTTTGCCTAATTCACGGGCAATATCAATTTCTAAGCCTGTTAAATTACCATTGCGATCGCGAAATCCCAAAGGATACAAATTATCTTTGACCCCGATAATTAATTTGCCCCGTTTTTGGATTTTATCGAGAGTATTGATTTCTGGGGTGATGACTGAGTTTGTTTCTGCGGCGATCGCCAAATTATGCGGCTGAATTACATTAAGATAATTCACTCCATTAAATAAAGCGATCATGGCGATCGTTGTTAACGCAAAAGTATTACTCTGAGCTTTTCTCACACAACCTCCTTAAAATCTCAAAAACCTCAAAAAGAAAAAAGCGGCGCAATGCGCCGCTTTTTTCTTTTTGGGGTCTATATGACAGCTTTAGCTTTTTCCACAATTGCTGTAAAAGCTTGTGGATCGAGAATGGCAATCTGAGAAAGCATCTTGCGATTAATTTCGATATTAGCTTTCTTAAGCAACCCAGCAAATTTGCTGTAGCTCAAACCTTGTTGGCGAGATGCAGCATTGATGCGGGTGATCCAGAGACTACGGAAATCGCGCTTCTTCTTACGGCGATCGCGATAGGCATTACGAAGAGCTTTCATTACCTGCTGATTAGCAGTGCGGAACAGCTTGGAGTGCGATCCGCGAAAGCCCTTGGCTAATTTCAGTACTTTATTGCGGCGCTTTCTAGCTACGTTACCGCGTTTTACTCTCGTCATGGCTTCGTTATTATCGTGATTTGTTTTTTATTTAATTTTTTATAGGGTGCTTCGCACCCTATAAAAATCTCTTAGGCGTAAGGCATCATTGCGCTTACTCTGTCATTATCGGTGTCATCAACTATAGCCATTTGACCTAATCTGCTCTTGCGAACAGTAGGTTTGTGCTCTAGTAGGTGGTTGCGACCAGCGTGGCGGCGAGCAAACTTGCCGCTACCCGTCACCTTGAATCGCTTGGCGGCAGATTTACGAGTTTTGAGCTTAGGCACTTCTTTCTAGTCCAATTTTTTGACCTTTACGAGTGTACCATAAGGGAATGCGATATATTGCATTTGACATAAAATCCTATGAAACAAACTGCTTTTACCACTCAGTATGGAATCTAATTCAGAGATCAAGATGAAACGCCGCATATTTATTAGTACTGGGGAAGTGTCAGGCGATTGGCATGGGGCGATTTTGATAGAGGCTTTGCATGAAAGGGCTGCTCTCAAAGGACTGGAGTTAGAGATCGTCGGCTTAGGTGGCGATCGCATGGAGGCGGTAGGAGCTAACTTGTTGGGCAACACGGTTGGTATTGGCTCGATTGGAGCAGTTGAAGCATTGCCTTACATTCTGCCAACGCTACAAGTGCAGAGAAATGCTAAGAAATGGCTAAAAAAATCCCCTCCCGATGTCGCTGTGCTGATTGATTACATGATGCCTAATCAAGGTATGGGCTATTTTGCTAAGCGAGTTCTCAATATTCCAGTAATTTATTACATTGCACCACAGGAATGGGTTTGGTCATTCGACGACAAAAACACCAAAGCGATCGCTGCTTTTACGGATAAACTGTTGGCAATTTTCCCTCAAGAGGCGGTTTACTACGAGAAGCAAGGTACGAACGTGCAATGGGTTGGGCATCCATTTGTAGACTTGATGGCAAAGATTCCTAATCGCGCTGATGCACGTAAGCATCTGGGGATCGCCGATGACGAATTGGTGGTGACGCTTCTGCCCGCTTCACGCACTCAAGAACTGCGCTCCGTAATGCCAATTATTCTGAAAGCCGCCAAAATCATTCAATCCAAGTTGCCCCATGTCAAATTTTGGCTGCCGCTATCCTTAGAGCGTTATCGCCCCACAGTGGAAAAATTGCTTGCAGAACATGACATTAAAGCAACAATTATTTCAGCACAGTCACAAATTGCCATCAGTGCCTCCGACCTAGTGCTTAGCAAATCAGGAACCGTAAACCTAGAGACAGCCTTATTGAACGTGCCACAGGTGATTTTATATCGAGTCAGTCCTATTACTGCTTGGATTGCGCGTTATATTGTCAGACTCAAGCTGCCCTTTATTTCGCCAGTAAATCTGGTAAATATGGAATCAGTCGTGCCTGAATTTGTACAAGATAATGCAATTCCAGAAGCGATCGCTGAGAGTGCCTTAGAACTATTAATCAATCCTCAAACTCGACAAACTATGCTAGATGGCTATACAAGAGTAAGGGAAAGTTTGGGCGAAAAAGGGGCAATTAATCGCGTTGCTGATTCAATTATTGAATATCTATAAGTGTCTCGACTTCGCTCAGCTAATAGTTTAGGCTGGCTGAGTGAGTTGAAGCCTCTCTCTTCTCACTTTAGGATAGCCAAAGCAATGTAAGTCTTAATTAGGATATAAAACCCAAATAAATAAAGACGGCGCTTCGCGCCGTCTTTATTTATTTGG
>CAIJEA010000445.1 GCA_903819605.1 uncultured cyanobacterium
AAAACCCTAAAACCTGTGGCGCACGCTGCGCGTGCGCCACAGGTTTTGAATCTGGTTTTTAGTTAAGCCTAGCTACTTCGCTACTGCGATAACGGCTAAAATCAAAAAACAGAAAAGGTCGCAAAGCGACTTTTTCTGTTTGCTCAGCTAAACTTCTGTCAGCGAAACTTCTGTTTAATCTTTACTGAGCATTAATATTTGTTATCCCAGACCAGTGATCCTAAAGGAAAACATAGGATATTAACCGAATACTAGATTTATTGGCTTAGAATCTACCTAGCGTTCAACAACCGAGCCTGTGGTACAAATACTCGAAAATCCCTTACGGGTTGGTTTACAGCAAGAAAGAACACCTGAACCATTGATCCTCGTGATCTTTGGTGCGTCAGGTGACTTGACTATCCGAAAGCTAGTTCCAGCAATCTACCATCTCAAACAGCAGCGTCGGCTGCCGCCCGAGCTCACGATCGTTGGAGTTGCTAGAAGACCTTGGAGCCATGATTATTTTCGTGAGCAAATGCGTGAGGGTGTAGAAAAGTTCTCAGTCGGCATTGGGGCAGAAGCAATTTGGCAAGACTTTGCTGAAGGCTTGTATTATCAATCGCTCGATATGAGCAAACTTGAAGATTATCAAAAGCTTGATGAATTTCTAAATCAACTTGATAAGGATAGAGGCACACGCGGTAATCGAGTCTTTTATTTAGCCGTTTCCCCTAACTATTTTACCGATGCGATCGAGAAGTTGGGTGAGGCAGGCATGATCAAGAATGCTCAAAAGACTCGCGTAGTGATTGAGAAACCCTTTGGCAGAGACTTATCTTCCTGTCAAGACCTCAACCGTGTTGTGCAAAAAGCTTGTGATGAAAAGCAGATTTATCGCATCGATCATTATTTGGGCAAAGAAACCGTTCAAAATCTTTTGGTTTTGCGATTTGCTAACGCCATTTTTGAGCCATTATGGAACCGTCAGTTTATCGATCACATCCAAATTACGGTTGCTGAGACTGTTGGGGTTGAAGATCGCGCAGGTTATTACGAAAACTCTGGTGCGCTCAGAGATATGTTGCAAAACCATTTGATGCAGCTTTTTTGCTTAACCGCAATGGAGCCGCCTAACTCGATGGATGCAGATTCGTTGCGAAACGAAAAAGTCAAAGTTATTCAGGCGACCAGACTCGCTGATACTCGCAAATTAGAGCGATCGTGTGTAAGAGCACAATATAGTGCGGGTTGGATGAAAGGAAAACAGGTGGAAGGCTATCGCCATGAACCAAATGTTAATCCTGAATCTCTTGTGCCAACCTATGTTGCCATGAAATTTGAAGTGAATAATTGGCGTTGGCAAGGAGTTCCCTTTTATTTGCGGACTGGCAAACGGATGCCTAAAAAAGTCAGTGAAATTGCCATTCAGTTCCGAGAAGTGCCTTATCTATTGTTTCAGTCTGCGGCAAAGCAAGTTTCTCCGAATGTGCTAACTCTGCGGATTCAACCAAATGAGGGGATCGCTCTGAAATTCGAGGCAAAGATGCCAGGGGCTGATCTGCGATCGCGATCTGTAGAGATGGACTTTGGCTATGGCAAAACCTTTGGGATCGAAGGCTCTGACGCTTACGATCGCCTTTTGCTAGACTGTATGTTAGGGGATCAGACCCTATTTACTCGCGGTGATGAAGTGGAAGCTGCTTGGAAAGTGGTGACACCTGCACTTTCGGCTTGGGAAATGCCTAATGATCCCAGCGTAGTTCCTCAATATGAAGCAGGAACATGGGGACCGGCTGAGTCTGAACAGCTAATCGAACGTGATGGGCGACAGTGGCGACGACTTTGATCAATTAAGAATTACGAATTACGAATTAATTATCCTTAAATTTATAATTCGTAATTCGTAATTCCCAATTCGTAATTTGTAATTCTTAATTCTTAATTCCTATGAATACGCAAGCAACTTCCGTTGTATCTTTGCAAGCTCCCAAAGATGTCTCGGTATCTCAAGTCGAAGCAGAGTTGGGCAAAATCTGGCAGTCCTATGGTGAAAACTCTGCTGCTCGGGCAACAACTTTTAATCTTCTAGTTTATGAACCAGAAACTATTGGTGCAGCCTCGCGGATGGCTTCAGTAGATGCGATCGCTTCTCAGAGTCCTTGTCGAGTAATCGATCTCGTCACTGTTGAGGGTGAAGATCAAGGCATATCTGCACAGGTAGCAGCCTATTGCCCAATTCAAAAAACCCGTAGCTCATTAATTTGTGGTGAATACATTACTCTCACAGGTGCGAAACGTGCCTTTGATCGAGTTCATAGTATTGTGCCAGCATTACTGATCCCCGATCTTCCTGTATTTCTATGGTGGAAAGACAGCCCTGAACCCAATACACGGATGTTTGAGAAGTTAGTCAATTTAAGCGATCGCCTAATTGTGGACTCAGCAACTTTTGCTAATTCTGAGTCAGACTTGCTTAAAATCCGAGACATGGTTCAATCAAGCACCCAAATCGCCGACCTTAACTGGCAAAGACTTTCCCCATGGCAAGAACTCACTGCTCAAGCTTTTGATCAGCCCGATCGCCGTTCTGCGGTTTGGGAAATCGATGGTATTACTATCGACTATGAGCGAGGCAATAGTACGCAGGCTCTAATGTTTTTAGGTTGGATCGCTAGCCGCCTTGAATGGGAACCAATCGAGCGCAACATTGAAGGTGGTGATTACAATATTCAACACGTCATTTTTGAAGGACGAAATAATATTCAAGTTAAAGCGGAACTTGCCGCGATCCCCATTGGCGATGTCGGCGAGGTGGTTGGCGATTTGATAGGGTTGCGTTTGACGGCATCCAATCAAAATACCGATGCTTGTAATGTGTTTTGTTCTGAGTCTACGGGCTGTATGCGGATGGAGGCGGGCGGTGGTGCACAAAACTATCGCGTACACCAAGTTTCACCTCTCTCAGATCAAAGTGCAGATACGTTACTAGGTCAACAATTGCAACGGTGGGGGCGAGAAGTTTTATACGAAGAAAGTCTCGCACTCGTAGCAAAAATACTGGCGTTATAGATACGCTTACAACAAAACAAAGGCTCGCTAATGCGAGCCTTTATTTTGTTGTAAGCGTTGTTACTATGGTTAGAACTCTTCGATTTCTAATTGTCCGACGATGAATGCAACAAATCCGAAAGCACAGGTAATTGGCAATGGATTTCGGAGCATAAAACTAAATATTGAGGCTAAACAGGAAATAGCGATCGCCGCAAATGTCCAAGACTTCTCATCATCACTCATTCCTTTGGCATTTTTAATAGCACGAAGAGTATCGTTAGGAATTGGTAATGGCATCACTGAGCATGGAGGAAATGCCCAATAATTACAGTAGCGTTCGACAAATAGATCTGTCCAACCATTTTCTTGACACCATTCAGCAACCCATTCATCCCGAAAACGCTTCATATTTACAAATTAACAAGGTGTTTCTAATAAAGATCTTGTAAGTAACTAAAGTACTAACTGTCCTTATTTTGTTTAGGTTAACAGGATGTGATTTGATTGTGGCAGAAGTTACAAAAACTTAAAGGAAGTAAGGGATTTACCGAGCAAATCCCTTACTTCCTTTAAGTTTTGTTCAACTGTCTTCACATAGCGAGACATTTAAATCGGAGGTTAGTAAAGAGGCAAGGGACTATACTTCCTTATCTTTTTTATTGCTTTGCTTCAACATTCACAAATGAGTTGTTACAGCTCTCAAAAGTTTTAGTTTTTCCAGCCGCTAAAGATGTGGTCAAAAAAGATTTACTGATTGTCCCTTGAGTATTGCGACGATTAACATATACATTTCTTACAGATTGTCCAGTGGTATTTTTAGCTATGTAAGTGACACAATTCTGGTTCTTAGATTGTTTTGTTGAGACTGGTAAATAGACGGTTGTTGATTGGGAAATGATTGGTACTTGGTCAGTAATCAATGGCAAACTTAGAATCAAATCAAGCATAATTATTTGTGTGCTCGTGATAATTTAATATATATTTCCATTAATAATAATACTAGCAATATTTTGCTGAAATATATATTTTTATATCTGTAGCAATGCTAAAAATAGCTAGAACAAATCAAAACCCAAATAAATAAAGACGGCACGAAGCGCCGCCTTTATTTATTTGGGTTTTATATCCTAAGCAATACTTACATTGCTATAGAAATATTTTTTAAATCGTAAACAAGAAAGCCTCATCTAAATCATAAGTCTTTCTTGTAGATTTCAGTTATTTGATAGAAACTTCAGTGTGAGCTTCAGCGATCGCTTCAGGTATTGTTGTTTGTGGAATATTTACGCCACGGATTGTGTCAAAGGTTCCCTTGATAAAACCTGCGATCGGGACAGCTACCAACAAACCCAATACTCCATTTAATTTGAATCCAATATCTAGCGAAATTAGCATCCAGACAGGATTAAGCCCAGTCAGCTCACCAACAATACGAGGACCTAGGACATTTTCAACTATTTGAATAATGGCAACCGCTACTAATAATACTTTCACACCCAACCAAAAGTTTTGTAAGGCGATCAACAGGCTAACGGTGATGATCGTACTAGAGCCACCAAGAGGAATTAAACTGGCAATACCAATACCAAACCCAAATAGTTGAGCAAGTGGAACGCCTAAAATTAGCATGGCGGTGGTTTGGGATACGCCAAGTATTGTCGCTAGAGTAACCTGTCCTACAATAAAACGCTCGAAGTTACGAGGGAGCAAATTACGAACCTGATCGTTCCATTTTTGAGGTAACCAGCTTAGCAATCCGCTCCATAGAAATTGTCCGCGCAGAACTAGAAAAATTGAAAATATCAAGGTCAAAAAGATATTTACAATGCTACCAATTGCCCCAAAGACAATACTAAAAAGTTGACTAGTTATCGATCTCAAGACACCTGTCAATTTTTCGATTAGTTGATTGAAGGTGCTACTAATATCGATGGGTAATTGCTGAGCGATCGCCCAAGTTTCAAGAGTTTGTAGTTGCTGTTGACCCGACTTAATCCATTCGGGTAAGCGTACTAATAGTTCATTAGCCTGAGCCAAGATCAAAGGCACGAGAAAAATTGCCAAGGTTCCCAGCAGCATAAAAAACACGAGGATTACCAATCCTGCGGCAATGCCACGTTTCACTTTCAGTTTTATGAGAAAGCGGATCGGATAATCTAGCAAAAACGAGATAACTGTCGCTGTAATGAGGATGCTGACTAATGGTTGCAACTCTCGACATAGCAATAGTAATAACCAACCGTTGAGAAAAATTAACGGGAAAGTTAAGCCGAGTGAAAACCAACGTGGCAGCTTATTGAGGGTTTCAATCATACAGAACAAATACAACGCGCTAGGTATCTACTTAAAATTGTGCGTTAAAAGTGTTGGTTAAAACACAAATTACAAAAAAGTTTTTAGCTAAGAAAGCTTCCTTAAGGTTCTGCGATTTAATGAAGAACCAGATTTTTAGTGGCGCGGCTCCGCCGCGCCACTAAAAATCTGGCTTGGCTCAATAGGTGTTTCGGGGAGGTAAAGAAAGGAGAGAGACCAGCAAAGCACTCAACAAAGCTTTACCCCTCTTCTTTGCATTATGAACAAACTCAAAGAAGCTCAAATACAAAGGTAACTT
>CAIJEA010000446.1 GCA_903819605.1 uncultured cyanobacterium
CTATTATCCGTCTTCCAAAAAATAACTGTCCCTATTGGAAATTTTTTATATATACTATCAAGCAAAAAGGCTACTTGATCGGGTTCCCAAACAAAGTCTCTTTGAAATGCTGGAATTCTAATGTCACCACTTGTAACACGGTCTATTAGCCTTCGTATTGTTAACGTCTCGCTCATACTATATGTCTGAAGATAGAAAGAATTATTTGTATTTTTACTTTTATTGCTTTAAGCAATTTTATTACAGCAATTATAATATATTAGATGCTCGCATAGACTCATCACAAATCATGTTAAGGATAAAATTGCATCATTGATTGTAATCATCAAAGTCATCGGCGCAATAGGCGAAACCGTAAACCCACACTTCTCATAGAATTGTTTTGCCTCTTCAGAAATTGCTTCCACTAAAATCGCTCTAATTCCCGCAATTTCAGAAGCCTGTAAAGTGCGAAGTATCGCATCCCTCAGTAAAGCTCTGCCAATTCTCTTACCCTGCCAATTGAGATCGACTGCTAAACGTCCAATAATCATTACAGGAATAGGATCGGGCATATTTCGCTTGACTTTACCCGTGGAAAGTGTCTGCACGATCGCACCATTTGCTAAATAGTAATAAGCCACAACCACATTCTCAACAGTAACTACATAGGTTCGAGAAGCACCTTGTATTTCATTCTTGAAAGCACGATGCTTTAGCCAATGATTTAGTTGAATATTTCCACAATCAAATCGATCGACTTGATGAGAAGGATTGATTTTTTCGGGTGGGTTAATACCTTGGTTAGCCATTAATCCCAAGGAGCCTTTGTCGTTAATAGTTGGCGCAGATTGTCATTAGGCATTATAGGAGCATCTAAGCGATCCATGAACTGCTGAAATCGCTCTGCATCAATATCAAACAAACAGCGATCGAGTAAAACATCTTGCGCTCTTTGGTGGGCAGATTCCAGCATGAATTCTGAGCGACTTTTACCTTGTAATGTTGCTGCCCGATCGATTAAGTCTCTCTGATTTTGGCTAATCCGAATATTAATGGACAAGTCACGGGTTTGATTGAGAACTTGATCTTTTATCTTAGTCGTCTGAGATTGAGGTGGCTTAGGCATAATTAGAAGTTGTTTATATACCTTGGTTAGCTCTATATTAAAGGCTTTGTATATACAATGTCAATACAGGTGTTTTCAGCCATTCTTCATGCCATATATATTGGTTTAGGCTTTGATTGAGATTAAAAGTCAATTCAAAACAAAAAAGCCGCGCAATGCGCGGCTTTTTTGTTTTGAATTGAGAAGGCTATACGTTAATTTCAGCAGGTTTAACTTGAGCTAGCAAACCAGTGAGGAATTCACCCTCGATTACTTCTGTTTCTAAAAGCTTTTCAGAGATGGACTCTAGCAGATCGCGATTCGCATTGAGAATTGCTAGCGCCTTCGTATGGGCATTTTCAACAATGGTTTTGATTTCCTTGTCGATCGCTTCCGAAGTCGCAGGGCTGACATTGCGAGCCATCTCCATACCACCGAGGAATTGATTTTGTTGCTTTTGGTAGGCAAGTGGTCCCAAAACTTCGCTCATACCGTAGCTAGTCACCATTTTATCAGCGAGATCCGTAGCCCGTTGCAGGTCATTCGATGCACCTGTAGTAATGCTACCAAAGATGATTTCTTCCGCCGATCGCCCACCGAGGAGAGTCGCGATTTGGGCTTCGATTTCTTCTTTACTTAACAGGAAGCGATCTTCCGTTGGGAGTTGCAAGGTGTAGCCGAGAGCCGCCATACCGCGAGGCACGATCGAGATTTTCTCCACTTTGCCGCTACTGGAGTTAAGCGCTCCGACGAGAGCATGACCGACTTCGTGATAGGCGACAATCCGCTTCTCGTTCTCATTGAGAACGCGACTCTTCTTTTCTAGACCAGCGACTACTCGTTCAACGGCTTCAGCAAAGTCTTCCAGTAGAACAGTTTCGCGTCCAGCACGGGCTGCAAGTAATGCAGCTTCATTCACAAGGTTGGCAAGGTCAGCACCCGCAAAACCAGAAGTACGGGTTGCGATCGTCTCTAGGTCAACACTCTTGTCGAGAGTGACTTTTGCAGCGTGGATTTTGAGAA
>CAIJEA010000447.1 GCA_903819605.1 uncultured cyanobacterium
AACTTTAATATTTCGATAGTAATTTTGCCAAATAGAGTTTTATCCATTTGGGCAATGCCAGTAATAGCTATATATCGTTTATTTGATTTGCCTGATAAGAAAGATAAGATTAATTTTGTTGCGTCGCTAAATATTGTGGATGGCTTTAGCGGATCGGCTCCAATGACATTGATGATGATATCAAAATCAATTCGCTCTAATTTCTCTATTACATCACTATCGTAAATATCGCCTTCTTGAATCGATAGATTCTGGTCTTGGATAGTCAATTTACTTTTGTTGCGAATGAATGCTATAACTTGATGCCCATTTTTTAGTGATTTAGAAACTATTGATTTTCCAACTCTTCCAGTAGCACCAAAAAGTAGAATTTTCATGTTTTTTGTTTTTTGAGAATTGTATTGAGGATTATATTTGCTAGAATCTAGCTTCTTTAACCTCGCTTTAGCATTATTTACTGTAGATACGATTACCATATCATTTTGGATGAATCTGAAGTTATCCAAGAGATTAATAAAGATCTGTACTTAAGTTCGGGTTTATATTAACTATTTAGACTGAATAATTGAGCTATGCTTGTAATATTGTAATAAGTCAATTTAGTTATCCTATACAAAAAAATTCTCTACTAATGAGGTTAAGTTGATTTCTATCTGCTAACTGAGGTAATAGGTTAACAAGATGAACTACAAGCTATTTCGTAACCATTTGCCTGAATATCTGATCGAGGCATGGGGATTAGGAAGTTTTATGATTTCTGCTGGATTTTTCAGCACGATGATCGCTCATCCTGATTCTTTTATCAATAAGTCTATTCCCGATCCATTTTTGCAAAGAGTTCTCATTGGGATTGCGATGGGATTAACGGCGATCGCGATTATTTACTCACCTTGGGGTAAACAATCGGGCGCACATATCAATCCTGCCGTAACATTTACCTTTACGCGACTAGGTAAAGTTAATCCCCTTGACGCTCTGTTCTATATCATCTTCCAAACTGTGGGAGCGCTGATTGGTGTCTTAATCGCAGCCTTAGTGCTGGGACGGATGTTTACCTATCCACCGATCGCCTATATCGTCACAGTTCCCAATACAGCAACAGCGATCGCCTTTTTTGCGGAAATGGCGATCGCCTTTGTAATGATGACAATGGTTTTAGTAACTAGCAATAATCAAAGGTTAGCTCCTTACACTGGCGTATTTGCGGGCTTTCTGGTCATGCTTTATGTGGTTTTTGAGTCGCCAATTTCAGGATTTGGCATGAATCCAGCGCGAACTCTTGCTTCTGCTATACCATCAGGAATCTGGACGGATATTTGGATTTATATTTTTGCTCCAACTTTTGGAATGCTGCTAGCGTCAGAATTTTATGTGCAAACATTTACTATCCACAAAGTATTCTGTGCCAAATTACAGCACCGCAATCACCAACGCTGTATTCATTGCCAATACCAAGACCAATTTCTCAACCAAAAATCTAAACTGAGGAATTAAACAGGAGTGAAAAACTAAAGGGATGAAACTGAGGATTACCCTCATCGTTTTTTAATCAAATGCTAATAATCTATCATTTCGGGCATGTATTAATTATTAGTAGGATTGAGAAACATTAATTTTCGAGATGATTGATGTCGATCTAAACCTGAATAGCACGAGGAGAATCCTATGTCTGTCGAAAATTACGACATTATTATTATTGGCACTGGAGCAGGCGGTGGAACTCTGGCGTATGAGCTAGCTTCTACGGGTAAAAAGATTTTAATTTTAGAACGTGGTGGATTTCTACCTCGGGAAAAAGAAAACTGGAGTGCTGCCGATGTCTATCTGAAGGAGCGCTATCACACCGATGAAATGTGGTTTGACAAAGATGATAAAGCTTTTCGTCCTTCCACTGGTTATTGGGTCGGCGGCAATACTAAGGTTTATGGTGCGGCGCTACTGAGGAGGCGCGATCGCGACTTTGAAGAAGTTAGCCACAAAGATGGCATCTCGCCTGCATGGGCAGTCAAATAC
>CAIJEA010000448.1 GCA_903819605.1 uncultured cyanobacterium
ACTAAAGTCAACTCCCTAATAGCTATAGATTTTGAAAAACAAAGAAATCTAGTAGTAATGGTTACAACCTGACATAAGTTGTTATTATTCTTAACATAAATAAATGTTTTCTTTCTGGTTTTGATAATGCAAGTAATGAATTCTGGTTGGACACAAATTGAAGAAGATATAGCTCGGAAAGCTTTTGATATTGCCTATAAACGGGAAACTAGCGCTCTTATTGATTCAGTCCGCCATAGGGCTAGTAGTTTGACCGAAATAGACGATATGTGGCGTTTACATGATTTCTTGAGCGTCAAACGTCACGAAGTTGATGGTCGATATGACTACAATTTGCCCACGCTAATCTTTGTGTTTGCAGGTCTGGTTAAGGATGGATGGATTACGGTCAAAGAACTTGAAGGATTAAACGCTGACAAAATTGCCAAGATTGTGGCGTTAACATATATGTAATATTGGGCAAGTTGTACTTGCTACAAAATTTAAAATTATAGTTTTTCTTAATATCTATCCTTAGAGGTCTTGAAACTGCGATCGCAATGTGAGTACATATACTTAGGAAAACTCAACAAGTATGAGTGAAGTGAATCAATCAACTTTGCGCTTGACAGTTACTGATCATCCTAATGAGAATGAATTGCTCACAAAGCTTTTGGAATCTCAATCGAGGGTGAATTAGCTGTGAGTCTTTTAACCTTAAAGTTCTATATTGGACTTAGGAGTTAATAGAGAATTCCTTCATGTACTTACATGAATTTAAATTTTTCAGTCAAACTCCAAAAATACTCCTATGACATACACCATTTCCTCAGCCAGAAATATTTTCCCTAATACATTAGCTGCTGATGTTGTACCAGCTACTACAGCGAGGTTTAATCAGCTTAGCCCTGAAGATCAACTAGCTTGGATTTGGTTTACTTACCTTGAAATGGGGAAAACCGTAACGATCGCTGCTCCAGGTGCTGCAAGTATGCAGTTAGCTGAGTTGACATTGAATGAAATCAAAAAGATGAGTTTTCAGCAACAAACTCAGGTCATGTGTGACCTAGCCAATCGTGCTGATACTCCTATTTGTCGTACCTATGCGATTTGGTCTCAAAATATCAAACTAGGCTTTTGGTATCAGCTCGGTAAGTGGATGGAAGAAGGAATTGTCGCTCCTATTCCTGAAGGCTATCGTCTTTCTGCTAACGCTTCAGCAGTTCTAGAGACATTAAAGAGTTTAGAACCAGGTCAACAAATCACAATTTTACGTAACGCAGTTGTAGACATGGGATTTGATCCTAGTAAATTGGGTGGATATACTCGTGTTGCTGAACCAGTAATGGCTCCAAAAGAGATGTCAAAACGTACCCAAGTCACTATCGAAGGTGTTAACAATCCCACAGTATTGTCTTATATGGACAACCTCAATGCTAATGATTTTGACGCTTTGATCGAGCTGTTCCTTCCTGATGGGGCTTTGCAGCCTCCTTTCCAAAGACCAATTGTGGGTAAAGATGCAGTTCTAAGATTCTTTAAAGAAGAATGTCAAAATCTAGTACTTGTCCCAGAAAGAGGTGTTTCGGAGCCAGCAGATGGTGGCTATACTCAAATCAAAATTACTGGTAAAGTTCAAACTCCTTGGTTTGGCTCTGGTGTCGGTATGAATATCTCTTGGCGTTTTCTACTAGACCCTAGCAATAAGATTTTCTTTGTGGCGATCGACCTACTCGCATCTCCTAAAGAACTATTGAATCTAATCCGCTAAAATTAAAACGAGAAAGCCTTTAAAAGTATTGCAGTGCAGTGCTTTTAGAGGCTTTCTCATATACTTTCTTCAATCCTATTGCCGATCGCGATAAATTATGAATGATTACAATAATTTGCGATCAAATAATTCTGCTGATTGTTCGCCACAAAATAATGTATTTAGATCTGATGACTGGAATGGGATATTAATCGTCATTGCTATTCTTAGTTTATGGTTCACCAGTCTATTTACAGTACTCTCAGTCTCAGTTTTAAATATTTCTTGGTTCTGGTTAATTGCTTCTATTCTAGGACGAACATATCTACATACTGGTCTATTTATTATTGCCCACGATACGATGCATGGCAATCTAATTCCCAGTAATAGAACTCTCAATAATACAATCGGTCGTCTTGCGGTTGTAATTTATGCTTTGCTCCCCTACGATCGCTGTCGTATAAATCATGCCAATCACCATCGCTATCCTTCTCAAACTGGCGATCCAGACTTTCATGGCAGTATTTCACATCCGATATTTTGGTACTGCAAGTTTTTGAGCGAATATTTTTCATGGCGATCGCTAATTATTTTCTTGGCTAGTATGATTGTGATATTTGGTGGATTGATAATCCTATTCAAGGTTGACCTAATCAACTTAATTCTCTTTTGGCTTGTTCCGCTTGTAATTAGCTCATTACAGTTATTTTTCTTTGGGACTTATCTTCCCCATCACCAAGTTTCCCAAAATCCAAATTTCTCTCCTCGGATTGAGTCTAACTTTTATTCTATTTTATGGTCGCTTTTTAGTTGCTATAACTTTGGTCATTATCATTGGGAACATCACGAATATCCCAAAACACCTTGGTATAGATTGCCTAGCATTCATCAATAAAAAAGTAGGGGTAATTTATGAATTACCCCTACTTTCAAATCTTGTCGATTAGGCGAACTAAGACTTTTCTGTGTAACCACAACCCATAAAAGAGTTGCGGCACAAAGCTCAGTAACTCTCTTATGGGTTCCATAATTTATGCTTGCATGGCGATCGCAATGTATCTGAGAAATACATGAAAATGAATATCAGTCTTTAGTTTAGATTACACTCCGTAATTTGGTGAATAATATGCAGTAATTTAATTATGTGCGTTTATTTAAAGTGATATGACTCCGACTCTCCCCACCGAGCAAATTGATCGCATTGTGTGGAATCAACACCAAGACCCATTTGCTGTCTTAGGTCCCCATGAAATTGAGCAAGATGGTAAGACTGTATGGGTGGTGAGAGCATATCTACCCGATGCCGAGGCTGTATCTGTAGTTACACCTGAGCAGCAAAAAGAGTACCCGATGCAAGCGGTACATCATCCGCACTTCTTTGAATGTATTATCAGTGATGCGCCCCACCTGTTTAGCTATCAATTCAAAGTAAAGTCTGGAGACAGCGATCGGCTCATTCACGATCCCTACTATTTCAAATCACCATTGATCACTGAGTTTGACGCTTATCTGTTTGGTCAAGGTACGCATTATCAGATTTACGAAAAATTGGGTGCACATCCCACCACAATTGACGGTGTAAAGGGTGTTTATTTTGCGGTATGGGCTCCTAATGCAAGAAATGTCTCGTTACTCGGTGATTTTAATAGCTGGGACGGACGCAAACACCAGATGCGTAAAGGTAATACAGGTATTTGGGATCTATTTATTCCCGATTTACAAGTCGGTGCAAATTACAAATACGAAATCAAGAGTCCTGAAGGACATATTTATGAAAAATCCGATCCCTATGGCTTCTTCCAAGAAATTCGTCCAAAAACTGCGTCAGTCGTTGCCGATCTCACCACTTACGCATGGCAAGATGAAAAATGGCTAGAAATGCGTCGCACTGAAGATCCTCTCAAAAAGCCAATCTCAGTCTATGAAATGCATCTTGGCTCATGGATGCACGCCTCCATGGTTACCCCTCCTGAAAGTGGTTATCCTGCCGTATCAGCAGCCGACCTCAAGCCTGGGGCAAGATTTCTCACCTATCGTGAACTCGCCGAAGATTTGATCCCCTATGTTAAGGAGATGGGCTATACCCATATCGAAATGATGCCCGTCGCTGAGCATCCCTTCGACGGCTCTTGGGGCTATCAGGTCACAGGCTATTATGCGCCTACCTCTCGCTATGGCTCACCGCAGGATTTGATGTACTTCATCGACAAGTGCCACCAAAATGACATCGGAGTAATAGTTGATTGGGTTCCAGCTCATTTCCCCAAAGATGGTCATGGCTTATCCTTTTTTGATGGAACTTTTCTCTATGAGCCTGCTGACGTTCGCATTGGTGAGCATAAGGAATGGGGAACAAAAATCTTTAACTACGAACGTAGCGAAGTCAAAAACTTCTTGATTGCCAATGTCCTGTTTTGGTTTGAAAAGTATCACATTGACGGTATTCGTGTTGATGCGGTCGCCTCAATGTTACATCGCGATTACAATCGTGAAGCTGGTTCATGGCTGCCAAATAAGTACGGCGGTCGCGAGGCTCTCGAAGTAATTGAGCTATTTCGGCATCTGCATAGTATTCTGTTTACCTATTATCCTGGGGCTTTATCCATTGCCGAAGAGTCTACCTCTTGGCCGATGGTGACATGGCCAGCTTATTCTGGTGGATTAGGATTTAACTTGAAATGGAATATGGGCTGGATGCATGACATGCTTGACTATTTCAAGCTCGATCCCTACTTCCGAGGACATAACAACAACTATCTCACCTTTAGTATTTGGTACGCCTTTAGTGAAAACTTCATGCTTGCGCTATCTCATGATGAAGTCGTGCATGGTAAGAGTCCGATGATCGGCAAGATGCCGGGAGATGAGTGGCAGAAGTTTGCTAACTTGCGCTGTCTCTATGGCTATATGTTCACGCATCCAGGTAAGAAAACCATGTTTATGGGCATGGAGTTTGGGCAATGGTCAGAATGGAATGTTTGGGGAGATCTGGAATGGCATCTGTTGCAATATCCTAGCCACAAGACGCTGCAAAAATATGTTAGCGATCTAAATAAACTTTTGAGATCGCTGCCTGAACTCTACAGTCAAGACTTCTCCCAAAATGGATTTGAATGGATTGAGTGCAATGATACTCAAAACTCAGTAATTTCGTTCTTGCGTAAAGGGCTAGATGATGAGTTTGTCTTAGTTGTTTGTAACTTTACTCCTGTCGTCCACCATAACTATCGAGTTGGCGTTCCTGAAAAAGGTTTCTATAAAGAAGTTCTCAACAGTGACGCGCCAATCTATGGTGGCAGTGGTATTGGTAATCTAGGTGGTAAATATACCGATGACTATGGCAGTCATGGTAAGCCTTATTCGCTTGATGTAACTGCGCCTCCTTTAGGTGTAGTTGTCCTAAAGTATCTGGGCGAAGTCTAAATAACAATAAAGGGAGCACTAAGTGCTCCCTTTATTGTTAAACTCCGCGGAATCCGATGGGCATTTCCATTTTTTCGAGAGTAGTCGGTCTATCTTTTATTCGCTTGGCTCTATCTTGATGTAGGTTACCGATAAAACTTAAGATAAGACCAATTATCAATAGACTGACTCCCCAGAATTGAGCTTGAGTGGGTACTTGCCCTAAAATCAAATAAGCTAGAAAAATTGTAAGAACTGGATTCACTAAGGCAGCTAAATTAATTTCTGTTGAGGTAGAGAGCTTCAAACCTGTTAGCCAACTAACTCTAGCTATGACAACAATAAATACTGCATAGACGATCATCCACCGCCATAGTAAAGGCGATAGGATATCCACGAAGTGCATCGGACCGTAAAGAATGTTTGCTAGCAGGAAAAAAAGTATTGTTCCTACGGCGTTACGATAAATTGAAAAAAATCCGACAGGAATTGCCTGTAACTGTAATTTTGTATTTACTGTCGAAATGGAAGTAATGATAGCAGCGATCGCTACTAAGATTTCTCCAGTACCAATTTGCAATCCCCCCATCTTCATCGCATTTCCTGCTCCTCCTAAAATAATTGTTGTCGCTACTCCACCTAGGGAAACTAATGAGCCTGAAAGAGTCCAACCATCTACCCGTAAACCAAATAGCCAAATACTCAAAATGAGCGTTAAAAATGGCTCAATACGACCAATTAAAACAACATTGGCAATATTCGCATGTCCGATTGCGGTAAACGTTAAGGCGGGAGCGATCGCTCCTGATAAAACGCTGGTAATCGTCAAACTTATCCAGTCTTTGCGAGTTAGAGCTTTTAGGGTGCTGAGTTTTAAATCTTTGTAAAAAATTACACCCATCACACCAAAGGCGCAAATATTTCCTACAAATAAAACATTGCACAATGAAATCGGATTTCTGCCATCGATCGGGTTATGTTGTCCGATGTCAATAATTATGCGCGTGAAAGAGTTGGAAGCGGCAAAAATTAAAACTGCAACTGCAAGATATATCCAGCCAGGAACTTGGCTAAAAGTTTTTTGTATATTATTGGTAATATTCATATTCTATTTTGTCGGACTTCGATCACCAACTTAGCAAGGATTACGATCTAAGTTTGAGTAATGTCTGACATTGTGACAGCTTAATGTAGGAAAAGAATATATAGAATTTGCAAAAAACAAAGAATTTAAACTTAACCCTTGAGATTCTGTTTATAGATCGATGGAACTTGGTTGAGAATTGATTCTGCTAATTTATATTAAAAACACCGCTGCCCTCCTCGACAGTCCATTGAACTTGAGATTCATCATTCTTCCAAGTTACTTTTGTTTTTGCTCTTAGAGCACAGTCTGATTGACCGCTAGTTCTAATTTGTCCGATTTCATATCCCCAAAAAAGATGATTTGTATAAATAGGGGTTGCTGAAAAAGCAAGAAAAGCATATAAGCAGTGGTTTTCAAGGAGATCGAAAACTGATACGATGCAAGAAAAAGCAGGAAAAGTAAGTAAAACCCTTGCACAAATAAAATTTCA
>CAIJEA010000449.1 GCA_903819605.1 uncultured cyanobacterium
CAACAGACAAGTAGCCATTGCACTATCAAGTGTTACGACTTGCTTATGCGTTGAAAGATAATTATTAAGGCTAAGAATTCCACAACCAGTCACGTTAGTGACTAGATCCTCCCTAAATTTGGAAGTATTAAGTTGCGGATGAAGATAAACTTTTGCTGTCTGCCAATCCGTATCATTCCATTCACTAAAAGGGACAAAGGTCTGCTCTTGATAGGGATGACCACACCAAAAATCTAATAGCCGATGAATTGGATGAAGCAATTCATACATGTGTAGTCGAGTCTCAATCGACAGATCTGGTAAGCTCATCTGTAAAAAGACAGGTAAATTGTTTGTCTCTTTAAATAAATCTCTAAAATCCCATTCACGCCAGTTCACCATACTAATAAACTCTAGATCTGATAATTCCAAAGTGGCAAAAAGATCTGTGACCGTATAACCTTTATCTCCTTGAAACAAGTGATTCATTAAAATTTCTTCTTTATTGTCTTTGCCCGTATATCTAGAATCCCAAGTTTGAGCTTTGAGCATGACATTGTCTTTTAAAGCTTGCATCGTCTCAACAACGACTTCTATTTCTAGCTCCTCAGGGTTTTCATCCAACAATCCCATCATTCCAAACATTTTTTGAGCGCGATAAATATTAGCTCTTTGAGCCGAACTATGCAAATTACTACGAATAATTCCATCAGGTTTTAAAACTGATTTCATTGCTTTTAGAGCAATTGCGGGTTCAGGAAAAAGATAGAGTAACTCATCACAGTTTATGTAATCAAATTGATAATTTAAAGAAGATAAATCTTCTATAGATAGTACATAAAATTCAGTATTATCAAAACCGTGTAGTTTTAACCGCTGCTCGGCTAACTTAATTGACTCTGCCGATATATCCACTCCAACTATCTTTGCAGATGGATTAGCTTCTGCGAGAATTAGAGATTTATACCCAGAACCACATCCTGCATCTAAAATGACTTTATCTTTTGCATCTATAACTTTTTGATCTCTTAAATAGAAAGAAGTTACTAAATTATGAATATATAGTTCATTTGGATTATCTTTGGGAGATTTATCGATAGGGATTCTAGGGTATGGACTGCTGTCAAATTGTTGACGAATTTTATCTAGCAGCTTGGATTGTTGATCTGTCATGTAAATTTAATCCTAGTCTTCTGATCGGTTTCATCGTTGTAATAAATGCGATCGCATTGTATCAGAATGCAATTCAGCAGCAAATGAGAACATTGTAGAATTACTATACAAAGATTATTTGGCTTTTCTATGCAAAATTTGCAAAATCTTCTGTTTGCTGCTCTTGGAGGGTTGCTAATGGGACTAACTCCCGCCCCATTTGGACAGTGGTGGCTAGCATGGATAGCACTGATCCCTCTTTGGATGCTTGCTCAGAAATTGAAAGTCAAAGAAGCGATCGCAATGGGGGCAATATGGGGATTTTGCTATCACGGTATGGCGTTATTTTGGATTACTAGCGTACATCCAATGGAATGGATGGGTGTACCTTGGTGGAATAGTTTTTTGATTGCTACTTTAGTTTGGCTGCTGATCGCGGGATGGGGCGCGGTATTGTCTGGGTTATGGGCTGGAAGTCTGGCGTTGTTCGCGCAGCGACTAAATGTCGCTAGTCGCTTGATTATCGCCTGTGCCGTATTTAGCGGCTTAGAGATTGTCTGGAGCTGGGGACCACTTTATTGGACAGCCCTTGGTTATACCCAGAGTCCTCACGATCTATTACTTCTCCAAATCAGTCGCCTCTCTGGTCAGCAAACTATGACTTCAGCGATTGTCGCTATCAACGGATTATTGGCAGAAACTCTTTTGCAGAAAACTTGGCGCGATCGCTTTACCTCATCAAATCATCAGGAAATAATTACACCGTTGCTTGTTTTTGCAAAACAATGGCGCTACGCGATCGCCGCAATTTTTCTTGTATTAGCAATGGCTGGTTATGGCGCATGGGAAATGCAAGGCGATCGCATGGCAAGTACAAATGGTAAAGCGATCAAAGCAGGTATTATTCAAGGTAACTTTCCAAATATCCTGACTGTCTTACCAAGAGGATGGGAAATTGCCGTTGACAACTACACCAAGGGTTATGAAAAGTTAGCTCAATCTGGGGCAGAAATGATCGTTACGCCTGAGACAGCGATTTCATTTCTCTATCCAAATTACGATGCGCGTCGCGAGCCTTTTGATCGGGCGGTTGAGAAATATCGCGTTCCTGTATGGCTGGGAGGTTTTGGTAAGACCCGCAATCCAAATACTGAAGATCCAAATAACTATACAAATAGCCTCTTTCTAATTGATGGTTCTGATAAGATTCTCGGTCAATATGACAAGGTTCGCCTTGTACCAGTAGGCGAATATATTCCATTTAAAGCAATTTTAGGAGGTCTAATTAAACGTCTATCACCATTACGCGGAGAAGTTGAGGCTGGTTCGAGCGAGCAACTTGTCGATACACCTTGGGGGCGTTTTATCTTGGGGATCTGTTATGAATCCGCCTATCCAGCGACCTTTAGATTTCAAACCGCCGCAGGAGGCAGGTTAATTCTCTCTGCTTCCAATAATGCTCACTTTGCTTCCTACATGTCAGCACAACATCATGCCCAAGATGTTGCTAGAGCAATTGAAAGCGATCGCTGGGCAGTTAGAGCAACCAATACAGGCTATTCTGGCTTTGTCGATCCTAATGGGCGCACGATTTGGTTATCGGATGTAAATACCTACGAAACCCATATGGAAACGGTCTATTTACGAGATACGAAAACCCTCTATGTTCTATGGGGTGATTGGTTAACACCTTTACTCGGCATTGCTAGTGTTGTAATTTATGCAAAACATCGTTTTATCCCCTAATTACCAGTCACTTTCAGCACCGCCACCATCGCTACTACCGCCTTCAAAATCACTGCTAAGTAGATGTATGTACATAATTAATTACACATCCAAACCCGTAAAGTTGCGCCCCTGCGGAGCGCAACTTTACGGGTTTGGGTAATTTATTTCGCACAAGTACTTATAGGAAGAACTACCGTAATCACTACTAGAAGAACTGCTAGAGTCATAGTCTGTATGACTACAGAAATAACTGACATTCACAGGTGCAGGAATGAATGGATAGATGGTCTTCTCATGAAAGCAGTTTTGACTTAGTTAAACTACCCTTCATAGGTTGTGATCTCCACTCCAGAAACGTTGTACTTGATTTTGTTAAATCCGCTTATGTCAACTAAATCTCCCATCATGTCACTCAGATATAATTTCCCAAATTCGCCTTTATCTTGAGCCATTTTGGAAGCCACATTTACGGGCATTCCTGCAATATCTTTAGTGCCAACGGACAGGTTAAAAATGAGAACTTCACCTTGATCGATGCCAATTCGACAGGTAATATCTTGCTTTGCTAACTCTTGGCGAAAGGTTTGAGCAAAGTTAACCGCAGCATTAGCTTCAACAAAAACATAAATGCCTAAGGAGCTAACCACCTTAATTTCTTCCGCATCTTTTGGATCTAATAGCCGCAGTCCAACATCTTTCATTAGGGCTGAAAATGATAGTTGATTAAACATTGAAACTTCGTGGGTTTCTACTTCTTCACTTCTACTCTCTATTAGCACTACGACCTTATACTGAATATATTTATCCGTTAAATAATGAGCAAAATCTTGGTCATTTAGTCGGTTTTCATATTCTAATAAATCAGCATAAAAGTCTTCAGAATAGGGAATTGGATAACGTTGATTAACTGGCTGCAATCCTGACAAGCGATCGCCATCTAAAACTCGATAAATATTGCCAATTTCTGTATCTAAATCATCGCGTTTCTGAAGAACAAAGTTATGATTTGCTGGTAAGCGATCGCATATCGCTTGACTGATTAAGATCTCCCCACCACCTGTATGATTCTCGGCTATTTCCTCGATCGCATCGGCTTCAGCTCCATACAAACCACCACTTATCGAATAGAAACTCCCATAATGAGCACCAAGCCCGATCTTGATTTGACAACTCTGCGCGATCGCATCTTGGATCGTTAAGAGTGTGGACACAAGAGTAGATGCACTGAGTTCATCTGGATAAAACATCTGGGTATTGTCCGCCGCCCAAATCCCTACACTTTCGCCCCCGATCTCTTTCCCATAGCCATGCACAATCTTTTTCGGTTGGTTGATGATGGCAAGAATTTCTAGCAATCCTTTTTGCTGACAAAGCTTAGTTAGCCCAACTGAGTCAGAAGATACGCTATATCCCTGTATTTTATGGCTCTCAAGGAGTTTTAACGCATCCTCATAGGTTTGGTCGCTGCTCAGCCATTGCTCGACCAATTTGAGAGGCAACGCGCCAATAATGTCCTGAGTGACATCAAACAAGTTGGTAGAGTAACGTTTTTTGCTGAGCTTTTCTAGCATTAGGCTTAGTCGGTTTAAGGTACATATCTATTAGAGCCGAGCTTTGCTCGGCTCTAATAGAATTTTAGATATTGATACTTTGGGGAATTCGTGATGGTTTCAAATAATTGTAATCTGCAACTCGTTTTTCGTTGCGAGACTTGATTTCTGTCTCGATCGCTTTCAAATTATCTTGAAAATCCCGTAATGGCTTCTCAATGCGAGCGTCAGTGAAATAACCATCACCATATTCTCCCAGCGTCGTGTAATAGACTGAGCCGAGAATATAGGTTAGTTTCAATTGTCCCTTCGCTTGCTCAATGGGCGGCAGTAGTGAAAAGAAATCGGCTTCGGTTGCACCTGTAGTCTGAGTTGGTGCAGGCGTATAACCCGCCAAGGGAATCGCAGGCGTATAAACAACCAAATCACCCTGTGGGAAGTTCACCGCCGCATGTTGAGCGCTACCTGTAAAGATCACCGCCGTCAAGGCATCAGCTAAATAGGATAAAGTGCGAATCTGTCCATTTTCACCAAAGCTAGTCACCCGACCACCATCATTAGCGATAATTTCCTTTGCCCATGCTTGCAGTTCCGTGTCTCTAATCACATCTTCATCGTTGAAGTAATAGATCGATAGATAATTTTTTACCCAAGTTGCGATCGCTTCCCACACTAATAACGCATCATCGCGATAGGGATAATCGGGCAATAAGTTGGGATCGTCAACCCCACGTTTTTTCAAAGCCTTAGGTAGCAGCGCATCTTCAAATTTATAGGTTTTGACCCCATGTACGGAAACAGTGCGAGCACTCTCAATCGTTCCTGCTAGCAAACTATCAACACCGCCACCAGCGCTCACTAGTTTGGACTGTGCTGCGTCATTAATTGCCAAAGTTCCTTGAAAATGGGGTTTCAGCAAGATATACAAAGGATGATTGCTAGCAAGTTGGCGATTGGTGGCAATTACAAAGGGTTCGACAAATAAGTGAGTTCTACCCAAATGACTAATTAGTTGATGGTGATTAGCATCGGCAATTTGAACGATGGTTTTAGAAATTAACCAGTTTGGTTCATCACCGACTTGGCGTAAAAAGATGGGATGGGTATTTGGGTTTTGTCCCAGTTGAATCGCGATCGGAGTCAGGCTCTTTTCCCCTTGAGGAATGGCAAACAGAGCTAAAGGAGCATTGATATATTTCTGCTCTCCCGTGGGAAATGTACCACCCACGATCGCCTCTAGTTCCGCATAATCGGCTAAATACAAACGACCTTCGGCTCCTGCTACAGCTAGAGAATCATTGGGTAGAACCGTCTGGAATTGCGCTTCAGTTAAAGGAAATCTTGCATCTAGCGCTGTCACTCGTTGAATTACTAAGGGATTAAATCCAGCAACGCGCAATCTGGCGAATTCTTTATTACTGGTATAGTTTTGACTGATCGAGGGGAGCGGAATAACCCAAAATAGATTGTTATATTCTTCAATGTTCGCACCTTCTAATTGACTGGGCGGAGTTTCTAAAACCGTTGGCAAATCTTCTAATAGTTCCAATATGGCAGATTCCGACTGAGCTACACTAGCCTCCAGCAAACGTTTTGAGAAGTCTTGTTGCTTAGCCTTGGAGGTTTGTTTCCCATCTTCCAATAACAATGGATTAGCTCGCTCATTCAGTAAAACCTTGACTGCTGCCTTGCCAACTAGCAATCCCCAAGACAATGAAAACCTCTCGTTGGTGGGAACTGTTTCCACCAGTGGGAGCGAGTCGATGTAGGTGTAGTTATATTGATAGAGTTGCCTTGCATTGTCTAGAAACGATTGACGCTGCTTTATTTCAGGATCGTTCTGGGGCAGTAGCGGATATTTGCCAGAAGGCGATCGCCTTGATATCCAATCGGCTAAGTCTTTCAACTTAGATGCAACGAAATTTAATGTTTTGGCAACACCACTCAAAAGCGAGAAGATCATGGATGCACCTCAAAATCTGTACATCCATATATAGCAATAAAAGAGATAGCTAGGACAAA
>CAIJEA010000450.1 GCA_903819605.1 uncultured cyanobacterium
TGCATTACGCCTGATTATTGACAAAGAAGAAACAGATTCCTATGTCAAAGAATCAGCCATCAGCGCTTTATCCAGATGTGAAATGACTGCTGGCTTGAATAGATAAGCCCCAATAATTATGAACAATTTATCGCGCATCTCATGGGAGACAACAGTTGCATCAAAACGAGTCGAAGAGATCTTTAAAGTAAAATACCGAACCTAAAAAAATAAAAAAATGAGATTGCTACGCAATCTCATTTTTTATTAATCTTCTTCAGCTTGTCGATGAATTTGGGCGATCGCTAGTTTTGCCAATACTTGAATCACATGCTGCTCATCATCAAGCAAATTCTGTAAAGATTCCAAAGCGATCGGATTGCCCATCTTACCGAGCGAATTAACTGCGGCTTTACGGACATCTAAATCCACATCTTGCAGAGCCAAAATTAGATGCGACACAGCAGGCGGATAATTTACCTGAGCCAATGCTGTGGCGGCTTCCGCACGAATAATTGCTTCTGGATCGGTAAGTGCGGAGACTAAAAGATTGCAAGACTTCTCATCGGACTGTTCTTGAGCAACATGCCCGATCGCACCAATGACAGCACAACGAACATCTAGGGAAGCAGAATCTAAAGCTTTATACAAATAGTCAGCGCCTTCCGAACCAATAAAAGCTAAAGCCCAAGCTGCGTGACCTTTGATATCTTGAGATTTACTATCATCTCCTAAGATTTCTAACAAAGCTGGCACTGATGCTTCACCAGTTTTCGCTAAAGCACCCGCCGCCGAACTCCTGACTACGGTATCAGAATCATTCAGAAAAGAATTTAATAAAGTTGGTACAGCGATCGGATCGCCAATAATAGTTAGTGTTTTGGCAGCAGCACGACGTACTACCACATTGTCGTGATTAGCTAAGGATTTCATCAAAAATGGCGTTGCAGCTTCGCCAATTTCTCCCAAAGTTTCGGCAAATCTTAGTCTTACCAGTCCACGCGGATCTCCCAATCCTTCAACTAGTTGTTCCAAAACCTGAGAATCGCCATCATCAAACGTACCAAAAGAGATTTGTTCGTTTACTTTTTGAACCAGAAGATCATTTGCTGCTTGAATTTCCAGAATAGAATTTTCCATTGTGCAGATGGTTTAAGACAGATAAGTATTGAGCTTTATTGAGCTTGAGCTTCAACATTTGACTTAGCTTTTTGTTGACGTAACGACTCAAGAGTGGCATCAATTCTAGCTAAGTTTGGTGCTAAGTTAGCTAGGGCTTGAGATTTCATAATCTTTGCTCTTTGAGCCATAGCAAGAGTGTCACTTACAATTCTTTCTCGATAACTCTCTAAATCGGCGATCATTTCTGTAAGTTGTTCAGGAGTTGCTAGCTCAAGGGATTTAAGTTCAGGGACATCAAACATAGTTTTTAATTTTTATAAGTAATGTTTTAAGTAGTTCTTTTAAAGGATTTTAAATAAATAATTTAAATTAATAATCTTAAGTAAATATTTTATCAATTATCTAGTTTAAGTTTAATATCTTACCTTAAATATTCAAGCAAAAAAAGCACCTGAACTTTATGGGAAATACAACGTTCGAGAGGTTACAATTCGCAAATATAGATCCGCAAATATAGATTTTTAACTAGACTTGTTCATCAAATCTTGTGCGAAAATTACCATATTTAATCCAATATTGATTAAGTTGATGGTGTGGCGTATGTAAGCTTGCTTTTGAACGATAGAGAACAACTTGACGATGATCGCCAATCCAAACTTTATCGGCTGCATCCACACTAATAACGGTTCCACCTAGAGCAATCACACATTCTGAGAATCGTTCTACAGCACTATAATCTACAGTCTCAAAGATAAAGAAATTACCAGAGCAGATAAGATGTCGGCTACGAATCCAACATTGCATTTTCTTCTGAGCTTCTGGGGGCAGCATTCTAGCTCCAAGCTTAGTTTCATTAACATCTAAATAGACTGAGCTTGTTTTAGAATATTCAGTAGATATTGTTGGAGATATTTGGCACTTCATGGGCAAAACTTTCTCTCTTTTCAAATTTTAGAGGACCTGTTGTAGAACCCCAGACTTGTTGATGAGTATTGATATCCAATCCTTTGTCAAGGCTCAGCCAAGTCGTTTCAGTGACTTCAACGTAGCTGTCTAAATAGGTTTGACAACCATGTTTCTCAATTAAGCATTTAGTACCTTCGACAGAACCTGTAAAGAGAGAACCATTTCGTCTAAATACCATTGAGCAGTTATAACGACGTTCAATCACATCTGGGGTAATAGTTCTGAGAATACTGAGATCGCGACCAGCACCAGCAAAGAACATGGCATTTTTGAGACTGAAGTTCTCAATATAAATGCGATCGCCTTGATCTACTAGACGATGTACACCCTGACGATAAGGAGTCCAAAGATCGTAGTCATAGACTTGTTCAGAATAGAGTCCAATTCCAGAGAAAAAATCAAAGGGTAATGGACGAAAGAATATGTGGATATGGGCGTAATCCTTGGGATTTGCCGAGGCTTGTTTATAATTACTAAAATCCCCTGACATCCATTGTGCGAGGGTAATTAAATCACTAACTTCAGTTTTATCCATTAGATCAATCTTTAGCTGTTTGGCGAATCTCAGAGGCGAAAGAAGCTGTGACCACACCAGACCCAGTGCTAGTTTTGATCAAAGATACGCGACACCGAACATTAGGGTTAATGAACCATATTTTTTCTTCAGCAGAAGCGCGTTCATAGGGAGTTGTTAATACAAACGTCTCGTCATCAGTGAAGTGATACATTCCGATCGCTGCCATTTCCTCTGCATATCCGCGATCGCGTAGGAGTTCGCCTCGATGAGGATCTTCAGGATCGGGAATAGGAACTAGCAAACAAGTGCCTTTGATAGCTTCGCTGTCTTCCCAGTCTGACTGCCCTTCCCAACTCATCCGAAAGGGAGAAACAGCCTTTAGGGGATCGATATTATAGGCTTGACAAAGTGCGATTACATCTGGGTAGTCAGGTGCAATGCACGCAATCTCAATATCAGATAGTACTGCTTCAAAATGACTAAAAGCTAAGTGATGAGCGCTACGTTGCGATCGCCAATTTCCAATTGATTGCTCAACAAACTCCTGAATATCCATTAACACTTAGACTTGATTATTGCTTTGATTGTTTTAGTACTTACGCAAAAGGACTTGAAACCCTTATTTTATCGTAGGGGCAATTCATGAATTGCCCCTACGATAAAATAAGGGTTTCAAGTCCTTTTGCGTAAGTACTAAAACAATCAAAGCAATAA
>CAIJEA010000451.1 GCA_903819605.1 uncultured cyanobacterium
ATCATCAATTATAAAACAACCACAAGATGCTGAAAATAAGAGTATTAAGAGATGTTTTGCTAGACTCAACAATGACGAAATTATTTCAGAACAGTTGGAGTTTACTTATCACAGTGTTTCTGAAAATCACGGGGTTTTGACGAACATTGTGAATAATGCAGTAATGGATATATTTCTTTCGGTCAATACTCCAATTCGTAAATATTATGATCCATTAATGTATTTACCTACAGGAGTAATTTACTTAAAGCTGAAAGATGCTCCAAATATTACAACAGAATCTTTACAAGATCGCGTTGTTGAAAAGATTAAAAATCTATGTACTCAGGAATTAAATACCCGTCAAAAAGGTTTTATCCGTGATGGTAAAGGTCTAAAATATGCTGATTACTACCACCTTTTCTTTGAGATTAGAGAACTAATGACAGTAGCTTTAGCTGCTAGTCAACAGAAGATCAAAAATGCAAAATCGCACGAACGAAGTCAAAGTCTTGTAAACTTCCAGAAAAATCATGCTCTTCCAGAAGTTTATAACTTAGTTTTTCGCAAAGACTTACGGATTGATCAATTAGCTGAATTTGGTGACTTTGTAACACGCAAAATGTGGAACAACAACTTAAAGCGTTTGCCCTCTATTGCTAAAAATAAGGAAGAAAAAGCTGCAATAAAAAGCTTACCCAGTGGTGAAGAACTTACATACAAAATTGCTGAGATGTTGGGTTTATCAGAAAGTATTTTACCAATTAAAGCTATTCAACGAATTCAAAGTACAATTAGTGAAAAGAAACTGGCAATAAAAAAGCCAGGAGGAATGCCATTTGATTGGTATTACTTAGCAGCACAGTACTTTTCTGCTCATGAAGGTGAAGAAGATATTACAAAAGTAGGTTTGGCAATTGTGGATTACGTTGCAAATATAATTGAAAGTCAAAATATTCAGGATCGTTCTGACAATTCTCCCTATTGGAATGACTTAAAAATATGGGTTAAAGGGGTTGTACATATCCCACAAAGTATACAAACGCTTGATGCAGATCAGTTTATTGAGCAGATTAAAAGATATAAATTTGCAAAATCTGATACTGGGAAGAAAGTAGAAAATCTCTGTTCAATTACTCATCTGGCATTTACTTCATCAGAGCAGAAAGAAGCTTCATCTTTGTTTATGCAAGAAGTTTACACTAACAAGAAAAAATTGTTGGGTTCCGCTAAAAGGGATATATCAAGTATCGCAAGTATTGAGATCATGCTTCGTCAGATTTTGATGAGTGAAACGCAAGAAGTGGGGCAAGGATTTGAGGAGAGAAAGTATCGATATCTATATTTCTATCCGAGCTACTTCATGACACCTGAAACTAGTAGGTTTTTAAGAGAAGCTTATGATAATGTAGTCCAGACAAGGTTTGATCGTTCTCTAAGGGCGCACTTTGTCCATGAAAATAACTCTGATTTTTCTTTAAGAAACTATCAAGATGCACGAATTTTTCATTTACAGTCTTTGCAAAATCCAGAACAAGCAACCAAAAAATCAACATCAGCCTTTAAACTAAGCTATTCAGAAAAAGATCCAATAACTTTTTATTTTATGGCTCTTCCTCCAGAGATTCGGAAGAAAGGTAACACTGTAGAAAAACCTTCTAATACTGAGTCATGGGTTATGCCAGCGTGGTTAGGATTGGCTTTTCCAATGATTATTGATGTTAAAACAGTCGTTTCTGAATCTTCAAGTCCTCCCTATCGAGATGGATCTGAGTTTGAAGAAACAGTTGTTTTGGATGGTGCGCCTCTTTTTTTGCGAATGTTAACACAAACATCACACTTCCGTTTGGACTCTATTTTGACTTGTTCAAGCGGCAGTGGAAATCCTGACAAAGCACCACTTAACTCTCTCACTGCTGCGTATTCAATCAACTTAGATGTCAATTCTAGAGAAAAGATAAATCCAAAGACTGGCGTGAAAGACTTTCACCCTCATTGGGAGAAGTTGTCTGAACTTGCAAAAGATTTCGAGACAAGTCCACTCAATGTGTTTAGCTATCTAAAACGTTACGCAAGAAATAAACAGATAGATAGTCCAGACCTAGCAAAAATCCGTCTTTACACCTATCAGTTTTATCCTTGTTTCGATCCCTATGTTCAATTTAAAAATGGAGAGTTAGTCATTATGCATCAATCATCCCAAATCAATCATCCTAAAAAGCTCGTTGAACTTTATCGCAAGTTCTATAAAGCCAAATGGACTAGTGGAAAGACAACACCAGCGAATGCTATTTTGAAACCTATAGATGAGGCTGCTGCTGTAATCCTCAAAGCCGAACTCAGCAAAAATCAGATAGACTCTTTGATCGATCATGTTACTGGACGACTCTGTTCTCTTATGAATCGAGTACACAGTAGTACAGCAGAAGGTCGCCCTGTTTTTTGGAAGAATGAGCGAGATCTCGAACGTGAAGCGATTGTGGTGTTCTCACGATATTTTGTTGTGAATGTTTTTAAAGACAGTTTCAATAGCGATCGCGCTCGTTTAGCAGGTCGTCAACTTAACTTGATTCGAGACACCTGTGAGTATCTTTATCGATTGGAGGATGACAAGGAAGTGCGTGCGAGATATTTAGTATCTCTATTTCGCAAGTTTTATACAATCAAAAATCTAAAAGTGGAGGAATTA
>CAIJEA010000452.1 GCA_903819605.1 uncultured cyanobacterium
ATTCCATTTTGAATTGTCGTCACATTAGATGGAGGGCGCGTCCAATTAAAGTCACTAATCCTTATCAGAAATTCTCCCAAACCTTGATTAGGATTGTAGCGAATTACTACTGCATAGGTACGCCTTGCATATTCCAAAGAATAAACAGAATCATATAAGTTCCCACTATCTAAACTCCAACTTTGCTGGATACCAAGACGGATTGGTCCATAGATTTGTTGGACGATCCCTGCCGTCAGCGATCGCGCATCAGCAACGCGATCGAACAAGAAAGGAGACTTGCCTCCACCCGAAAAAGCCTGAGTATAACTGACAACGAATCCAGTATAGTCCAGAAAATCCTTCGCAAAATTACCAACTTCCCCAGCAAACCCAACGGTTCCATATAGAACCGATTGATTTGCTCCATTGGAATATAGAGAATTTACACCCTGTGCAGTTACAAAAGCATCTAATTTTGGCACAATTGGTTTCGGAGAGAATCGCAAACCCGATTCTTTTTCAGCAGGTGCTGGTTCTCCTCGAAATAAGGGAAAAGTGCGGCTCAAGACAGCCGCGCTCTGTAAACGCATTAATGTACCGACTGTAGCAGGTTGAATATCATCACGCACTGCCCCGATTAACTGTGCTGCCACCTGAAAGTTAAAGGATATTTGAGAATCACCAAGAATATAGTTTGGCGATAACAGGGTAGTTCCTAAAATATTATTTACATCCTGAAACCCTAGCGAACCATTGTAAACGCGATCGCGAAAAGCATATTGGGAAAGCAAGGTATAGTTACCAAGCACTGGAACCTGATAGCTAGCATTAGCTCGCAACAACGAATCAAGCTTAGAGAAATTTAAACCTGAAAAACTGGCTCTTGCTGATATGCGTTGTCCGTCATCAAAGGCTCCATTTAAAGTAGCTACTACCCCTAAAATATCAAATCCCGAAAATCCACTCTGACTAGAAAAAGCCCTTTGCAGCAACAATTGAGGTGACAGTTGCAAACTCAAGTTTTGCTGGGTAACCACATCATAGCTCTGTTGGTAAAAAACACCACCACGATCGTTTTTATCGAATCCGACTAAAGCTGGCGCAAACCTCTGAAAGCGATCTATCGTAATACTATTAAGAGGAAATGGAAGTGAAAATCCTTGATCGAACACGATCGTGGGAGATTCTAGATCGATGCGGTTTTGGGTGGGGGAAATTGGCGTTAAAGTCGCTTTGCTCGTAACTAGCTCTAGTTCGGGCGGAGTAAAGGGATCGTTGGTAACACGCAAGTTTTCGGCTGTCCAAGTATCACCATCCAGAATTAATCGTTCGGCAATAAATCCAAAACGGCGTACTTGCCCATCCGCCGCGTCCCCAGTACCAGTCGCCGAAATAGTAATCGAATTAGTAGCGATTTCCGCAGGCGATCGCGACACCTCAGAACTAACTAAGGTACCCAGATCCACCGAACCTGAGGCTTTGAGTAGTTCGCCCTTAACAGTTCCATAATTATAGGTAAGCTTCGTACCAAGTATCTTTTGATTGCCACGGGTAAAAAAAACATTACCTTCGGCAACAACTTGTTGAGTTTTGGTATTTAATTGAACCCGATCGGCTTTTAGTTCTGATTTTTTGTACTTAATAAAAACATTACCTTCAGCCACAAATACTTGCGTGTTGATGTCATATTCTTGGCGATCGCTAATGACATCTAGCACATCACCCTTCGGCGGCGGCAAGATTGGTCGAGGCTTATCTGTCGGCTTTGGCTTTGGTAAGCTATTGGGTTTGATGGGACCCGCTTGGGCAAGCAGAGTCGATGAGACAAGTTGACGCGCGATCACATCAGGATCTGGCAAAGCCTCTAAAAAAAGCTTTAGCTGTGCTTTAACCTCTGTCGGTAATTCAACGGGAAATCTAGCGATACGACCATTGAGCGTTGGCGCTGAGGGCAACGTTTGACTAGAGTGAGACAGTCTCACCTCAGCATAATTGCTAGGTGGCAGTTGTGATGAAGGTGGTGGTAAAAATTCCATACGCAACTAAGTCTACAGGATTTTTCGCTGAGATGAAAAGCAGTAGATCGCTTAGTAGCGATTCTAATGATAAAAGTCCGCCATTGGCGGACTTTACATGGCAATTTCTAGGCAATTTCTGGATTATTTAGACAGACAAAGGGTTGAAGCGCCTTGTTCGCCAAACTTAGGGTATTTATAATGCCAAACTTATCACTGTAGTGATAAGTTTGGCATTTCCCAGTAAGCGCTATGAGGATTAGTTACGAATTTGAACAGGCATTAGCAAATAAGTCATTTTGGTTGCACCAATTGGCACAAGCACCGCAGGACTTGTCGGATTATTAAGCTGGATCTGAATTTCATTGCTAGGTAGAGCCTTCAAGCCATCCAGCAAGTATTTGACGTTAAAGGCGATTTCCACATCCTCACCCGAAACTTGGGCAGGCAGGGATTCACGACCTGCGGCTACATCGGGCGCTTCAACAGAAAGCGAAATTTCTTGTCCAGTAGAGTCAATCGTGATTTTGACAATGTTATTTTTTTGGTCAGCGAGAACAGCAATACGCTCTAGAGCTGACAGAAACAATTTGCGTTCTACGGTAACTTGGCGATCGAACCGACTGGGGATCAATTGGCGATAATTGGGATAAGTGCCATCCAACAACCGTGAAATCAAGATTTGGTTAGCACTTTGGAAAATCATATTTGCCCGATCGAATTTAACCGCGATCGCACCTTCAGTTTGTTGATTGAGCATTCTTTCTAGTTCGCGCAACGCCCTCGCAGGAATCGTCACTTCTAAATTTGTAGACACCGTATCGCCCGTCACAGGTGGCTCATCCGCATCCAAAAATCCAGTCTGCACCACCGACAAACGATGTCCATCAGTTGCTGCAAACTCTAGGCGATCGGCAGTAGCGGTCAGATGCACCCCTGTCAGAATCCGCTTAGTTTCATCGGCTGAAGTTGCAAACAATGTTGAGGCGAGACCGCTTAACATCGATTCCACTGGCAGGTAGGTAGTTTCGCCATCTTCACCAATTTTGGGTAGCTCAGGAAACTCCTCTACAGGCAATCCGTGCATCTGGTAGCGCCCCGAACCACAGACAATCGACACCATCGTGTTGTCCTTGTCAACGCTGATGGTGATGTCCTCATCAGGCAAGCGTGAAACAATATCATTAAGCAGCTTCGCTGGTAATGTAATCGATCCCGCCTCTACAACCTGAGCAGGAAAAGAAACCTGAATACCAAGATTTAGGTCAAAGGCAGTCATACCAAGACTTTGGCTGGAGCTATCACCATCCAGTCGGATATTTGCCAGAATCGGGTGCGTGGGACGAGATGCGACAGCACGACCGACAAGGGCTAGATTTGCAGCAAGTTGGTTTTGAGGGCAGACTAGTCGCATAGTTTGAGGGGGAGTTTTTTAGGCTAGGTTGTGGATAACTTGGATTTACTTTTTGAGATTTTGTAAATACACCAGTTGCAAAGGCATTTGGGAGGATAGCTTGGATTTTGGATGGATTTTTAGAGCGCTAGAGGGAGATGATGCAAAAACTTGAGAATCTTAATAAAGTGAAAAAAATGTGTTTAAGAATGTTTTTTTAGAGAATGCTGAAAAAAGTTTTTAACAAAAGCCCTGTAGGTTTTTATTTTTTGATTTGTGGAAGCCAATCATACCATCGTTAGAATTTTTTGCACTAACCAAATTAAATTTTATTTTTCATTGTTTTTTCGTTTCAACTCTTTATTACTCTTTAAAGAATAAATAAATTAGATATAGTAGTAGTAGGGGCTGTGGAAAATGTGGAAAACTCTAATAAAACTATATTTATCAATGGGTCTAGACTTTTTTGCCTGTGGATAAACCTGTGGATAAAGTGGCTAGTTTTCCACAGAGTATAAATACTTATTAAAAGTTTTCCACATTTATCCCTAAGTTATCCCCAGATATTGCCTACTTATCCACAGGGGATTTTGAGTTATCCACAGGTTTTCCACAGGTTAAATCAGATTATGTCGATTATTAGGTCAATAAATAGCCAGAAATTACATGAAAAAGTCAGTTTGGGATTTTCCATAATGCCTAAAGATTTGAAAGATTTTGACTTGAAGCCCCACATCTTTTTATAGAGCTGGGGACTGGTTTCGTTATTTTTTTACGTGTTTATATTATGACCAATGTCACTAATAGTCTTAATTTGTTGTTTAAAATCTGAATTTGCTGTGAATGTTATTTAAAGCACTATCAAAGAAAAAAAGCACTAAAAGATAAATTGGGTGTAATCTTGTCTCACTTTTTTGATGTCAAAATTTCTCTGATCAAAATTTGGCATCAAAATTTGGTACACAACAGGTCTAAATCATTTTGTAAATTATTTATGAAAATTTTGGGATTTTGGCTTCGCTCAGCCAATGATTTTTATCGTTGGCTGAGCGAAGCGAGTCACGGAGCTTAGAGAAGTGTTGAAGATGCTCACACCTCATTTTAGGATTGATATATGAGTGAAATTTAAACTCCTTGTAATGGATTTAGATTGTCTAGATAAAAAATCAAATTTTAAAGACATCTTTTGAAGTTCTTGATAATCTTTGCTTACTTTTGTTTTATCAAATTAGTTTAGATATAGCAAAGTGCTTGCTGGAGATAAATATGAAACTTCAATATGATAAGTTCCAAAAACCAGTTCTTTACGGCGTTATTTTTTTGATGGGAGCATCGGTGGCGATCGGTGGTAGACAGATGCTAACTCACGGTACAGCCCAAGCTCAGGGCTTAGCGCCTGTAGTTGCTGAATCTATTGCTGAAAGCAAATTTCCGATCGCTAGTGATGTGAATTTTGTGACCGCAACTGTGCAAAAGGATGGTGGGGCGGTAGTTAGAATTGATTCTTCTCGTACAGTTGTTCGGAAGACACCAGATATTTTTAATGATTCTTTCTTCGATCAGTTTGAAGATCCTGAAACTCCAAATCAACAAAAAAAGGAAGTCTTACAAGGTACTGGATCGGGATTTATTTTTAATAATAATGGCGAAATTTTAACCAATGCTCATGTTGTTAGTGGAGCGGATAAAGTAACCGTGACGCTTAAAGATGGAAGAATTTTTAACGGTAAAGTATTAGGCTCAGACTCGGTTACGGATGTGGCGGTAGTGAAAATTGATGCTCCAAATTTGCCAGTTGTGAGCTTGGGCGATTCCGATCGCCTTCAGCCAGGGGAATGGGCGATCGCGATCGGTAATCCTCTAGGCCTAGATAATACTGTAACGGCTGGAATTGTCAGTGCTACTGGACGTTCTAGCTCTCAGGTGGGAATTCCTGACCAACAAGTGCAATATATTCAGACAGATGCTGCCATTAATCCAGGAAACTCTGGCGGGCCATTACTGAACCAACGTGGTGAGGTGATTGGCATGAATACTGCCATCATTAAAGGTGCTCAGGGAATTGGCTTTGCAATTCCGATTAACAAAGCGAAGAATATTGCTCAGCAACTCATCAGTCAGGGCAAAGTCGATCATCCATATCTCGGTGTGCAGATGGTAGGAATTACTCCTGAGGTGCTCCAGAAACTGCCTGCTAATTTGAAAGTCAATAGCGATCGCGGCGTATTGATTGTTGCGGTGCAGAAGAATTCTCCTGCGGCAAATGCAGGACTTAAATCTGGTGATGTAATTGTTAAATTTAATGATACGGATGTGAATAAGCCAGAAAACTTACAGAAGTTGGTTCAAGATAGTTCGATTGGTAGCAATCTCCAACTGGAAGTAAATCGCAGTGGTCAGGCGATGAAAGTAACTGTCCAAGTTGGGACTTTTCCAAATCGGGCAGGATAGAACGCTATACAAAATAATTTCCTCAAGTTTGTTACTGTGACAAACTTGAGGAAATTATTTTGTGTAGCAACGTAAGACATATCTAGGACATATCAAAACTCCAATAGATAAAGAAGGCGCGAAGCGCCTTCTTTATCTATTGGAGTTGACAAAACTTTCATTGCTATATAATAAATCATTATGAGAATTCTCTTAGTTGAAGATGATGAATATATATCGAAGCCTGTCGCCAAAGACATCCGTCATCAGGGGCATGTGGTAGATGTTGCCAGCGATGGCGTTAGCGGATGGGAATATGCTCAGACAGTGGAATACGATCTAATTTTGTTGGATTTGATGTTGCCCAGAATGGATGGAATCTCTCTATGTAAGCAGTTAAGAGCTTCGGGCTGTAAAACGCATATTTTGATGCTAACGGCTAGAGATACGATTCCCGATCGCGTTTTAGGTTTGGATACTGGTGCGGATGACTATTTGGTTAAGCCCTTTGATTTGGAAGAGCTCGCGGCGCGAATTAGAGCTTTATCACGAAGAGTTGTGGAAATGCACCAGA
>CAIJEA010000453.1 GCA_903819605.1 uncultured cyanobacterium
GGATGTGTAATTAATTATGTACTTCTACTTATGATAAAAGGGAACGCAACGCGTTCCCTTTTATTCTACTTAATTGATTTTACATTCAGCGTTAGACGCATTGTGCCCTTGGCTGTAGACGGGATTACAACATTTTGGAGCGATCGCTTGATCGTCTCCACAAGATTGTGATCCTTCAATGTTGAAGCAACATCATCAAGGATAAACCTTATCAACCTACCATTTTGAATCGGAACTTCCAATATAACAAGACCGTTGAAGCCAGCAGGAACTTGAACCGATCGCAGTTGCTTCTCGATCGCTTGTTGGGCGATCGCCATATCAACACCAGTTAGACCAGTAATGCTAACCACTTGAACTTGTGAATCAGGAATTTGCTCGGTTGCTGTCTTATCGCTTAAGTTACCAGTGTCAACACGACCAATGATCTTAGCTTCAGCACGAATCGAATTTGCATCCTTGGAATCTTCTGCATCAACTCCGTTACTAATCGAGCCTCTAGATCTCAGTGTAGGGGCATTAGAAGTTGGAGATGATGGCATTACCATGCTAGTAGGCATAGAGGCAGGTTTTGCAGATTGATCGCCGCCAAAAATGCCATCATAGCTGACACCTTCAGGCAGCAATACAGGAACTTGAACTGTGACCTTACTGCCTTCAGGATTGACTCGAACCTCTTCACTAACTGCGACGAAGGCAGTGTATTGAGATAGCAAACGATAATTGAGTGCAGTTTGAGTGACTGCATCAACCAAAGATTTGACTTCACCCCCAAACATCTGGTTCATCAAATCCTTAATTCGAGCGCGTCCCCATAGTTGGGCGATGCCGAGATTGCTATCGCCATTCTCGAAATTAACATCAAGGGTTTGTTCATAGCGCTCTCCACCTGCGGCAATACCTGTGATTTTGAGTTTGCCATTGACGCGATCGCCTTTTTTGCCAAACAGAACTAGAGGCTGCTCAGCAAATAGATCGGGGGCATTGCTAGGATAAATTTCTGGAGCAGAGCCTTCCCCTTCCCATTTCAATTGAATGTTTGTGAGCACGGGATTATTAATTTGACGGAAGAATTTCTCAGCAACCTCTTGGGTTGGCTCATCCTGACGCACGACTCGCGATGTACCGCGCCCCATTTCGGCAATGCGCTCTAATAAATAGCGATTAACAGAACTACCAACGCCAAAACTATAGAGACGATTTCCTGGTTTGAGATTTTTCTGCACAGCGGCAATAACTTCATTGTCATTGCCAATATAGCCATCAGTAATCAACACTACGCTGCGAATACGTCCATCTGTGGGTGAAGGGAAATTGGTTACAGCATTGATTCCATTCATCAACTCCGTTCCACCATCGGCATCAATTTGATTAATGTAATTTAGTGCTTTCTGACGATTGGCGACGGTATTTGGTAAGGGATAGCTAGAAAGTTGATGAGTAGTGCTAGAAAAATCAATAATCGTAAATGTGTCGTGAGGATTCAAGCCATTGATAAAGCGGGTCATCAGTTCCCGTGATTTGACGATCGGATCGCCAGATTGGGAACCAGAGGTATCCATTAAAAATACGACATCCTTCGGCACAATTTGATCGGTGCGGTAGGCGATCGCAGGGATGAGATAAGTAGCAAAGTGGGAGCCTTGATCTGTAGTCGTAGTTAGGATCGTGGGTTGAGTGCGATCGCCACTAACTTTGTATCGGACAATCAAGTCTTTATTGGGAATATTGTCGCCATTGGCTAGCTTTAGCTCAACGGTTTCGCCATTATTCTTGACATCAATTCGATGGGAAGTGGAATAGAGATTGCGAATGGGAACGCCTGCATCAATTTGCAAGCTTACACTAATGTCATTACCCGATCTCGTTTCAGGTCTAAGGACAGGCGGGTTAATCCGCGAGGCATCGGGAACTTGGCTAGTATTGCCCAGTCGATCGATCGCTTGTCCAGGGATATAGCGTGGACCTACGACCATGGGGAAGACAAATTCATAATCACCTTGCTCAAATTTCAAGCTTTCGGTGTAGCGAATCGTCACTTTAATTTGCTCACCTGGTTTGATGTTTGCTAGGGATTGCGTAAAAATATTATCGCGTTCCTGTTCTAGTAAACCTGCGGTGCGACCTTCTTGTCTTGCCCTCTCATATATTTCCTTTGCTTCTTCACGCTTTTTGATATTCCCTTTAATCACGCGATCGCCGATTTTAATTTCCATATCATCGACCGCAGCTTGGTCGGGCAATGGAAACACATAAATCGCTTCTAAAGGCTTGTCATAGGGATTCTGGAAAGTTTGAGTGACTTCCACGCGCGAAATGTTACCCGATATTTTCCCCTTGACATCGGTATTAGTAAGTGTGAATGCTTGCCGACTGCGATCGGCCGTTTGGACATACATCCCACCGACAGGACGCTCTTTAATATTTTGGCTAGGTACGCTGCGATCGCTGACTGGTTCAATAATTCCCGATGTAATCATAGAGCTAGGAGTTGGCAGGGGTTTATTCATTGGATTGGACTGCGCTAATGTACGATGGGCGGTTATTCCTGTAAGGGCGAGCACGATCGGGATGGCAATATAAATAGGCATGATCGTTTTCATTGTAATTTCGCTCCTCATCGCTTACTTTATCTTAGTAAGCCGTTAATTTTTCCTAAGATTGAGTCTCCCACCGTTTCCAAAAGTTGATTTGTCAGTTGCATTTTTGGTAACAACAAAATAATAAAAGTCAAAACTTGTGAGGTAGGCTTCGCCCACCTCACAAGTTTTGACTTTGATACTCCCTTCCCCAAAAATGACTTGAAACCTGCATTAAATCGTAAGAGCAATTCATGAATTGCCCCTACATTTCGTTCTTTTACGTAAGTCCTATTTTATTTGGAACTGCACTCAGGATAAAATGTCTTGCCAAGCAATTGATTTGAGCTTATGCGAATCTTATTAGTCGATGATGAAGAAGAACTGGCGGAACCCTTGCAACGGGTTTTGACAAATCAGGGTTATATCGTTGATAGCGCAAATAGTGGGGATCAGGGTTGGATATTAGCCCAGACTGGTGGGTATGACCTGTTGATTTTAGATTGGATGATGCCCGAAAAATCGGGAGTGGATATCTGCCACCAACTGCGCCAAAACGGCGATATCACTCCAGTCCTCATTCTCACCGCCAAGGATACCCTTGACGACCGTGTGGCAGGCTTAGATAGTGGAGCCGATGACTATATTGTAAAACCCTTTGAATTGCGTGAATTACTAGCCAGAGTGAGAGCTTTATTACGTCGTGCCCCAACTCCAATAACCTCAACTAGCGAACCTTCAAGATTAAGTTATGGTGACTTGGAACTCGATCGAGATAATCAAGTCGTATATCGAGAGAAAATGGCGATCGCTCTGACCGAAAGAGAATATCAACTCTTGGAGTATTTCATGTTCCATCCCAACCAGTTACTCAGCCACGAGCAAATTTCGCAACATCTTTGGAAGGAGGATGAAGACGCACCAACTAGTAACGCACTCGTAGCCCAGATCAAATTGTTACGCCGTAAGATCGATCGCGATCGGCAACTTTCCTTGATAAATACTGTATACGGTAAAGGTTATCGCTTTGGTTAGGCTAAACATGGCGATTCTCATTATTGATGAAAGTCTGCCGTAGGCAGATTTTCATCAATAATGAGAATCGCTGAGCTAAACTATTAGCGTATTTTGCACATTCGATAAAACTAGATATTTTTTAAAAGCATTGCACCACAAGGCTTTTAAAATTGAAAACCGATACAAGGCGAACATATGTAAAATGGTGTCGTGTGGGCATCAACGGAGTGAAAAATTGTGGGACAGGCTCAACTACCGCCGCAGGAACCAGCTAACTCTAAATTCGCCAAAAACCTTGGGCGTGTAGGTGTTGGACTGGCGATCGCTTTTACAGCAACTAGCTTAGGTGCATTCTGGTATGGACGCTACTTTTTAAATGAGCAATTGTCGCCACTGATACAAGTAGAGTTAACTAAGTCGCTCAAGCGTCCTTTACAGATCGGCAAAGTTGAAAGAGTTGGTTTTTCGAGTATTCGGTTTGGTAAATCATTAATACCACCGACGGATAAAGAATCAAATTTTTTGGCGGTTGAAGCAATAGAAGTTAAAATAGATCTCTGGAGTTATTTGACGAGTCGCCAAATTGGTTTAGATGCGATCGCCGAGCAGCCTCAAGTATTTCTGAAGCAGGATGCATCAGGCTTACTGCAACTTCCTGAAATTAAACCACCAGAGACTCAAACCAAGCAGGGTTTTGTTGACTTACGGACGGTCACCTTTACAGACGCACAGGTAACGATCCAGACGGTTGCCAAGGGTGAATTAGTCTCTCTCAGCCAAGTACAGATTGATAGCAATTGGAAAATCGTCGATCTAAACAATCAAAGCTTAAAAATGAATGGTAAAGGCAATGTGACTTTGCCTAATCTTGCCGCGATCGCCTCGCCCCCAAATCCCGAACAACTGAAAAAAGCGATCGAAACAGCTAATGCGGATAAGGATGGCAACAAGGGTAATATCACTTTTGCAATTGATTGGGATCTAACCAGAGGAAAGGGTACAGTTAATATCCAGTCTCAGGATCTACAAGTTGCGGCAATTCAAGGATTTGCAGTTAACTTGCCCTTAGAAATTCAGCAAGGCAAGCTTGATGCTGAAGCGAATATTTCCGTAAACTCAGAAAAGACAGCTCCTAACGATTCTATGCTAGGTGCAAATAAAATTTCGATCGCTGCCAAACTAATTGATGGCGCAGTGAAATCTCCACAATTAGCCAAACCGATCACCCAAATTGAAGGACAACTTAGCTTTGACGGGACAAATGCGACTTTAAGTGAATTCTCAGCTCAGTATGGTTTGTTTAAAGGCACTGTTGATGGCACATTTAATCAAAAAACAGGCTTTAACCTTAACCTTGCAAGTGCAGCTTTAGATTTAGGTAAAGGAATTGAGAGCTTTGGGATCAAAACACCTGTGGCGATCGCAGGTGAAGTTAAGCTCTGTGGGAAATTTACAGGAACAGCCCAAAAACCATCTCTAACCCTAAATATAACTACACCTAAGACAGTTAGCTTCGATCGAGTTGTCGTCGATCGATTCCTCGCAACGCTCGAACTCAAAGATCTGAATACGTTGCTAATCAAAAAAGTCCAAGCAGCATCTACAGGCGCAACCCTCACAGGCGAGGGGCAGATCAAATTACCTCAAAAAGATGCACCTGCGGAAATCCTATTTACTTCCAACCTCGTCGGCGTTGCTGAAGATTTTGCTAAGCTCTATGGAACGAAACTACCGATCGCGGTAGGACAAGTCACTAGTTCTTTACAAATTACTGGTAAATTAGCTAATCCACAAATTCTCGCTCAGATCGATGCTCCTAATTCTACTTATCCTGCAAGAGGAGAAGTCTTTCTTACTGATGGACTAGCTACGATCCGCAATACTAAGGTGCGTTTTCCCATTGGTGAGATTGGGCTAGCAGGAACTTATAACATTGTTAGCGGTGCTTGGAAATCACAACTAAATAGTAATGGAATTCCATTGTCAGCCTTTTTAACAAATCAAAAAGGCATTGTCGAAGGATTAATCAATCTGCGGAGCGATCGCGGTGGATTTACTCTAGCAGATATAACTGGCGATGGAACTATCCGCCTGCCTCAAGGGCTTACTGAGGTTCCCGATGCGATCGCGGCGAATCTGACATGGGACGGTAAAAATCTCTTAATTCCTTCACTCCAAGTTGGTAACTATTTAACCGCAAAAGGAAAAGTTGATTTAGCGTTTCCGAATAATTCTCTAGATCAACTGCCAACAGGAATTGCGGGACTTAATCTCGATTTGAATTCGAGGAATGTCAGTATCAATCGTTTAGCCTCTCTCTCTAGCGCAATTTCACCCCAAGCATCAGGTGTTTTGAACTTTCGCGGCAATCTATCAGGAGCGATCGATAGCCTCAAAATTGCGGGCGCATTACAACTAGATAA
>CAIJEA010000454.1 GCA_903819605.1 uncultured cyanobacterium
CTAGCTTAAATAGCTGAAATGCTTGATGTACAATGGTTCTAGCCTCAGAGGTCTTCGATATCTGAAACGCCTATCATGAAAAGAATTGAGTCGCTTATGATGTTTGACCTCCCCGAAACACCTATTGAGCCAATTTCAAATAAAAACCTGAGGAATTTATGTTGGCAAAAATGGCATTAGGTCTTTTCCTAGCTCTGGTAGCACTCTGCCTTATTTCTAAATTAATTTCTCCCGATCCTTCTCAAATTGATCCAAACCGACTTATTAAACCAGATCCCTATTCAATACCTAGTGACGGAAAATAAACCCCATTGAATTGACAAAAACTCAAATTCCCAGATTTACTCATTACTCATTGAATATAATTTTCCCTAATATCAAGACAAAAAATCATCAAAGTTCAGATGGAAATCAAGTTGCTCATTCCAGAAAAATAGGTTAAATCATAACTTCCCTAATCTGGATCTGTTTGCTTACCATGATTTGGGCTTTTAAATGGCTGATGCCGAGCCAATTTAAATTGTTTCTAAATGCGGAACTAGAACTAGCTAAACAATGGATCGGTAGCGATCGCGATGATGTTTAGGACAAATAGAATTATAAATTTTGGTAAAAAACATGTCAGATCGTCAATCTAATAATTTATTCCCAATCAAAAAGCTTGATGATTTGATTCGTCCGTTTATTGTGCCACCAGAACAAAAAATTTCTCTTACCAAAGACTATGACCCTGCCTACAAAGCTGATCGCCTCAAAAAGTTGAACGCTAAAGGTCAATTACAGGAAGGTATTGAGGCGTTAGCAAAATATCAGGATGTACTCTATGCTCAAAGTACCCATGCGGTGCTAATCATCTTTCAAGCTATGGATGCGGCTGGTAAAGATAGCACGATTAAACATGTGATGTCGGGCATCAATCCTCAAGGATGTCAGGTGCATAGCTTTAAAGCTCCATCTACGGAAGAGTTAAATCATGATTATTTGTGGCGATGTTCTAAGGTTTTACCCGAAAGAGGAAGAATTGGAATTTTTAATCGATCTTATTATGAAGAAATCTTAGTAACTAGAGTACACCCAGAAATCCTAGAGCAACGATTGCTCCCTGTTAGTGCGATCGATAATGATATTTGGAAACGCCGCTTTGAAGAAATCAACAATTATGAGAAGCATCTAGTTAATAACGGGACGATCATCCTCAAGTTTTTCCTTAATGTATCCAAAGAGGAGCAGAAAGAACGTTTTTTAGAACGGATTAATTGCCCTGAGAAGAATTGGAAATTCTCTGAAAATGATGCAAAAGAGCGTAGCTTTTGGGATGACTATATGAGTGTCTATGAGGATATGTTCAATCACACCAGTACAGAATATGCTCCTTGGTACATTATCCCCGCCGATCGTAAATGGTTTACTCGTCTGGTTGTGGCGGGTATCATTTACACGCAGTTAAAGGAACTGAATCTCAAGTATCCTCAGCTCAGTAAAGAGCAACATCAAGAGCTTTTAAATGCGAAGAAAATTCTGGAGAGCCAGAAATAAGGATGAGAATTGGTAGATTTAGCGATCGTCAGTACTGTGAGTCAAAATTATTAGGCGATCGCTTAATAATTACTGCAAGAAACGTTTCACAGCATAGAAGCCGTACTGCTAGAAATCCCAGAAGCAAAGCAGGAAAAACTTCTAACACGATCCTGAAAAGCAATTCTCCATAGCTATCGTAGCCGTAAGAATGACTAATAGGGTTGAGTGAGGAATTTTTCTCCCAGCATTCATAGGGCGGAGCAGGAAGAGATTGCCATAGTTTAATTGAGTGATAAATCAGTTGAAAGGAGTAACTCTCGGCGATCACCCTTTATGGGGTAGCTACCCCTACGTCTGCCCGATTAAGGATAGTTACCTCCCATTGTCAACTTAATAACGAAAAAGGATAGATAAGTTTTGTACTATATTTAATCAATTCATATCTTAAATCAATCATGCTTTTACGAAAATGGGGAAGTAAAAAGAAATTATTTAACTGAATTATCATTTTTGAGAAAAGCTTTATCTTAAACAGTAATTTTATGTAAAAGGGAAAATATATTACAACCGAATATAACAAATAGAGTAATGAAGATAGTGTCTCAGACCTTTTTCGTAGATGCTTTTCTGTTTATGAATTGAAAGATCGACAGATGATTGAGGATTTGCTAAGTAATGACTTTACTTCCACAAGTCCGTTCGACGATCGCATCAATAGAGCAGAATATTTCAAGAGATGTTGGTCAAATAGTGACAATATCCGTACTTTTCAAATCGAGAAGCTTCTTGAAAACGGCAACGAGGTCTTTGTTCGTTATGAGTGTGAAACTAAAGCAGGTAAAAAGTTTCGGAATACAGAGTGGTTTGGGTTTGAGGAAGGCAAGCTTAAGGAAGTCGAAGTCTA
>CAIJEA010000455.1 GCA_903819605.1 uncultured cyanobacterium
ATGCGGCGCTTAGCGCCGCATCCCTATTCTGGGTTTTGCGTGGCTACCATAAGAGCTAAGAAATAAAAGGTGACGAGAAGCGTCACCTTTTATTTCTAGTTCTTAAATTTTGAATCATGAATATATAGAACCATTTGGCATAGTTGCACCTTTGAGATTGACATTAGTAAGCTTGACCATAATTTTTTCGCCAAACCCAACTTTTGCCCCACTCAAGTTTGCCCCACTCAAATCTGCCCCACTCAAATCTGCTCCAATTAAATTTGCCCCACTCAAATCTGCATTTTGCAAATTAGCCTGAAACAGATTAGCGCGAAATAAATTTGCGCCTTGTAGGTTAGCGCCTTGAAAATTGACACGGTGCAAAAAAGCGTCGGTTAGATCAGCATTACTGAGATTGGCATAGCTAAGATTGCGCCCCTCAAGATATTTTTCACGTAGGTTAGCGCCTCTGAAATCAGCGCCAGTCAGATCGGGCTTTTGATTTTTTGGTGCAGCTTGATGAGATTGTTGCGATGTAGTATTTGACTCATCCTGATGGTTGGTTTGCTTACTAGTTTGTTGATGGGAATGGGAAGATTGATAGGGTTGATAGGATTGATACGCTTTAGACTGGTATTGCGATTGATAAGAGCGATAGCTTTCTGAAGATCGTTCTGAAGTTTGTTGTTGAGATTGGTATGTGCTTTGTGAACTTTGGTACTTACTTTGATATCTAGTTTGGTGTTGGTGATATTGTCGATTACTTTGGTTTGTCGTTTGATGGGACTTGTGATGAGAATGTTTAGCCTGTGAGTTTGATTCTTTTTGCTCAGCCGCTTTGCGTAAACTATCCCTTGCGTGGTTAATCTCTTTTAGTTTTTCTTGCGCTTGCAGTTGGAGTTGCACATTCTCTCTGGGAATGCGATCGGGATGCCATTGCAGAGCTAGCAATTTATAAGCTTTGTTGACATCCTCTAAAGTCGCGTTAGATGTCAAACCAAAGAGTTTGTAGCATTGATCGATGTGCATATTTTTCGATTCCACAGCGATAGAGATTTTGATTTTACGCTGTCAATCGATCCCAAGTGTATCAAAAGATCCAAGTTAAAATTCATATGAGCTTGCAAATGCTGATTGATTCTAACGAGAAGCTTTAACTATCAATCGCACATGTCAAATCGTTTTGCAGGATTTTAGAAGCAGTAGCCCGATCGCATGGTCTAGAGAAAAGATAGCCTTGACCAAAATTACAACCGATCTCGATTAATTTGTCTAGTTGCGATCGCGTTTCCACGCCCTCGGCGACAGTATGTATATTTAAACTTTGAGAAAGGGAGATAATCGTCTCAATGATCGCAGTACTATCTGATTGTGAACCGATGCGCTTTACAAAGGATTGATCGATTTTGAGGGTGTCGATGGGTAAATCATGTAAGCGACTTAGGGATGAGTAGCCAGTTCCAAAGTCATCTATACATAATTGGATACCCAAAGCTTGTAGATCCTGTAGCAAATTTGTATCGGAGTCAATATTTTCTAGTAAACAACTTTCGGTAATTTCCAGTTTGAGACAATGATTGGTTAACCCAGTTTCAATCAATATTTGCTTGAGAGTTTTCACAAAATCGAATTGACGAAGTTGAAGCGGCGATACATTTATATTGATTGATAAATTCGTATTATTTAATTGCTGATTCCAGAGTTGCGCTTGCTGACATGCTTCTTGCATAACCCACCAACCTAGTGAATTAATTAAGCCAGTTTCTTCAGTGATGGGAATAAATTCGTTAGGAGAGATGTGCTTACCTTCACTATTTTCCCAGCGCAAAAGGGCTTCAAATCCGCAGACTTGCTGTGTTTGCAGAGACACAATTGGTTGATACATTAAATAAAATTCATGTTTATCTACGGCTCGGCGGAGATCTCTTTCTAGGTTTAGTCTTACCATTGCGGCAATACGATCGCTTTGTGTAAATAGCTCATAGCGACCTCTACCTTTCTGCTTTGCCTGATACATAGCTAGATCCGCATCTCTCAGAATTTCATCGGGTTGCGTATATTCTTCACTAGCTAAGTTAATCCCCACACTGGCACTAATAAATAGTTCATAATTATGGAGATTGAAAGGAAGTTGTAATTGCTGTTGAATGAGATCGGCAAGTTCGGTAAGACTCTTGAGATCGATGTATTCCTCCATTAAGATTACAAATTCATCACCACCAAATCTAGTTAATGTCCCTAAATCCGGCAAAATTAATTGCATCCTTCGGGTGGCATGTCTAAGTAATTCATCACCAACAAGATGTCCTAAACTGTCGTTGATTACTTTAAACCGATCGAGATCTATAAAGAGAATTGCAAATTTTTTTTGTTGTTGCAGCAAGTCCAACAAACACTGAGTTAGCCAAGTGCGGTTTGCTAAACCTGTAAGGGCATCATGAAGTACATCATATTCTAGTTGTTTTTCTCTCTCTAATAATTGCTCTTGCGATCGCTTTAAGTCTGCATTCAACATATCTTTTTCTACGAGAGCAAGTTTTTGCTCTCGTAGTTTTTCGGTTTTTAATAGGTTGATGCGATCGGCTAGGGCTAATGATAAAAGAATTACAAATACCACAATGCCAATACGATAACTATCCTTTAGCCATTCATAGTTAGGAATGATTTGAAAAATAGATAATACATATACTGAGAATGTAATCTGGAAACAAGAGAATGAAAGGAGGTAATAGCGCGCAGGTAAATAGCCCCTTAAATAGGCGATCGCTCCTAGAAGGATCGCAAAATAACTCAAAGAGAAGTAGGCTAGGAGCACGATTATCAATACTATTTGATAAGGTAATACAAACAGGCAAACTAATAACAGAGTCAGCAATCCCTGATATGCCTGCAAAACTTGATGCCCCTTAGGCAGACTCTTTTTGGTTTCTAAAAATAGTTTGATCGCCTCTATTACGCTAATAAAGCTGAAAAGTATCATTATGGGAACGGCATATTTATTCCACCAAACCGCATTTGACCATAGATATTGGATGCCAAATCCATCATAAGCCAAAAATCCAGTGAAGCTCGCAAGCACATATAGTGCGAAGTATAGATAGACTCGTTCTCTGAGAGCAGTGAATAAAAATAAATTGTAGAGAATCGCAAATATTAAAATCCCATCAATAATACCGAACCAGATATTTTGGGCCGTTCTATATTTCCAAAAAGCAATTGGTTCTCTCAAATATGCTTGAATGATTATGGGGGTGGTACTTTGAAACCGTAAGTAGATATTCTGACTAGTTTGAGCAGAAGTATTAATGGGAAATGCTGGCAAGCGATCGCTAATCTCCCGTGATGAAAATGGATATAGTAACCCTGTTGTTTTAACCGTCCATTTGTCTTGAGCATCGATCGCATAAAGGGAAATACGATCGAGATGGGGATGTTCAATTGAGAGAATCCATTTTGTATCGCGATCGCTAGAATTTTTCAACTGCAATCTTGCCCAATAGGTTGATGCTGTGTAACCAAAGTTAGGAGGATCGATTTTGCTAGATTGAAATTGATTACTAAACTCGGAACTACTAACTTGCTCAATCGTGAAATTACTATTTTTATCTTCTATAAATCTTAGATACTTGTTTAAGTTATAAGAATAATGGTGTTCGTCAAGATTAATAACTGGCGATGAATCGGATAAATTCTGTGCCAGTAGTTGACTTAAATTTATAACAGGAATATGCGAAAAAAATGAGCTAATAAATATGAATATGAAGATAAGCACTGAGGCTAACGTAACTAAACTGGAATTCACATTGTGTCTACCAACCAAATAATGTTTTAACCAATGCGATCGCCTCATAATCTAATTTATATTTTTAGGTAAAATCTCATATAATCTAACAAAATACATACAGCAAATAGTTATAATACAAAAGTAATTGATGAATTTTTCTTGCATTGATAATGTACTAATTTACAATGAAAAGTGTTGTAGTAATAACAATAAATAATACTAGTTTTGTATAGACATGGATACATATCAACTTTTGAGTTTATGGTAAGTTTATTAAATTAATTTAATTTAAATAATCTAAAATTGCTTGATTGATTGTTGCCTCACCATGCATATTTAGCTCTTTCACTTCTGCTAAATCTGGCGCTTGAAATGGTGCATTTAGAAATGACCAATCACCTTCGTAAAATTCTTGAGGCGAAATAATCAAATGCTCGGAATAGTCTTTGACACCAGCTATTAGAGTTTTTGCTTCTAAAAAACCTTCACGGGTTAAACATACGATCGGAACTCCAACCCGAAGCGCTTCAGCTAATGTGCCATAACCAGGTTTTGTGACGAGCCGATCGCATACCACCATTAGATCGACAGGACGTAGCCGATCGCAATTGGCTTTCGTAAGATTTGGCAAATGTGGAGCTTCACGATCGAAGGTGATAAATTGCCAATCAGAAAAATTAGCTAGATTTTGATAAGGAATTGATTGCAAACTCAGTCCACCAAAAGTTAGTAAGGCTGTTGGGCGATCGCTATCTAAATTAAACTTCTTACGGAGATCCTCAGCCGAATATTTGGGGGTCGCTCCCGTAAGTCCAACATTCTCCACATTTGGGAAACATTTCATAGACTCCGCAAAGGGGAGTCGAAATAGGAGATCGCAATGACTATAGGTTTCTGATAATCGATCTGCTAGCTCAACAAACTCGCCACCCCAATCTCGATAAATAAAATCCCAGCCAAAATTTCCAGCCATCCAGCAAGGAATATTAGCAGCTTTGGCAATCTCGGCGATCATCGGAGGGATATCACCGAATATTAGATCGACGTGATTTTCGTGTAAAAACCTCACTTCTGCTGCGAGCAAATCAGCTTGGTTATTTGCAAGTTCTTTCCATGCAGAGAAAGTAGCTTCGCGATCGACCTGTAAACTATCGATTTGGATCACACCCACATCAAACACGCGCTGATGATAAATAAAGTCTCCTTCAATATATTCCTCCAATAACCAACGCGGCGCAGTCGTTGCAATAATCAGTTTGATTTCAGGCGATCGCTTTTGGAGATCGGCAAGAACGGCAGCCATGCGAGTTGCGTGACCAAACCCATGATTGGTAATTGCGGTATATAAAGTGGGCATAGGCTTATTAACGATTAATCGCGGATTCTTGATTCATTTACAGGTTGTTGCAAAACTGGCAAGACGGAACTAACCACAACTTGCTCTGACGCTGGGAGCATGGTTGTATCTGCAATGTCTTGATCGATATTAGTTTTCTCATTACTATCTTGTCCTGCTCCGCGCATACTGACAAGATAAATGCTGCTCAGTGTCAAAACCACGCCAATCCATTGCACCAATGTCAGGTTTTCACCTAAAAAAAGACTACTAAACATCAATGCAAATATTGGTGTAGAGAAAGTCAAGGCGCTCAATGTCGTCAAACTACCTGAAGAGGCAAAAAAGAAAAATAATCCATAGGCGATCGCACTACCCATAATCGCCATATAAGCCATACCCATCCAACCCCAACCGCTCAAGCCTTGCCATTGTTGCTGCTCAATCTGAGAGGAAATAAACAATAAAGGTAAACCACCAATAATCATGTGCCAGCCAGTCGCCATTACAGGATCGGCATAACGCACCACAGGACGGATCAAAATTGTCCCGATCGCCATCGATAACGAAGCTCCGAGCATAAACCACTCACCAAGGGTAAACACTCCAACCTGTAAAATCGTGACAAAATCCCCTGACAACAGAGCTGTGATAAGTTCTGGTGGTAACCCAATTAAACCAATTCCTAACACTCCGATAAATAAACCCAGAGTTGCCCCAATTCCAATTTTTTCTTTATATAAAATCGCCGCTAAAACCGCGACCGCAAGAGGTTGAGAGTCAATCAGTAGCGAACCTAACCCTGCATTAGTACGGACTAATCCTTGAGCTAGAAATCCTTGAAACATTGCACCATCCACAAGCGCAAACAAGCTAATCCATAACCATGCTTGCCAACCTTTTGGTTGCTGTCTACCAAAATACGCAGCTCCTAAAATTAGCAATAATCCTGCGGGAATCAAGCGCACTGCCGCCATAAACATCGGACTTGTCTGGGGCAATAACGCCTTCATCACGACCATTGCTGTCCCCCACAGAAAAAATGGTGCAATTATTAATGGCGACTGACGGGTTAGCGCAGAGTTATTAGCTGATGTGGATGTCTGCATGTTTTAGAATTGCTAGTTTAATTGCAAGCGGAGCTGCGAAGTTTGATTACGAATGATTAACAATATTATCCCGATCAAAACCCAGAATTGTGAATCATCGCGCACAAAGCTATTAAAGGAGTCTTAAATCAACTATGTATAAACCCAAAAAGAATGGCGGTGCGTCGCACCGCCATTCTTTTTGGAATTGTGGTGGGGCATATTTAAGAAAAATCAGAAATTTGTTAGGAAAACTTAAACTTTTGTGAAGTGCTTACCCCGTAAGCCTTACACTATTTCGATTCTTTGCCAAAATCCTGAAACCATTGCCAGCAAAGCATTATAGCGATCAAAACAAGAATTAGAGTAATAAGTAATTAAAAAAAACTGCTCAAATCCATATAAATTAACCGTTGTGTATATACACAAGTGGCAAGTTACTATTAGAATGATCAAACAGAAGTCATAGTCAGTGCGGGTTCTGCAAAAAGCGATCGCACAAGTATTACTTTGACATTTAACTCATACTCATACTCATCTATATATAAAGGGGAAACCTATGAACAAAGGTGAACTAGTCGATGCTATTGCTAAAAAAGCAGCTGAGAAAGGCTTATCAGTCAATAAAAAGACTGCCGACGAAGTCCTGTCTGCAACGCTTGAAGTAATCATTGATACTGTAGCTGGCGGAGACAAAGTAACTTTGGTTGGCTTTGGATCATTTGAAGCTAGAGCACGCAAAGCTAGAGAAGGTCGCAATCCTAAGACTGGTGAAAAGATGGAAATTCCTGCCACCAAGGTTCCAGCTTTCTCGGCTGGTAAGTCTTTCAAAGAACAAGTCAGTCCTCCCTCTGACTAATCTTTGTAATAAAAAAGGGACAGGCTTAGCCTGTCCTTTTTTATTGGAATGCTAATGTTTTTATTGAAAGGGTAGTAAGAGAATACTCAGAAGTACAAATATCTCGTTGATAAAATAATCTCGCTGATCAATTTTGAGAATGCGATCGCATAGTTGCATAAATTTCCAATCTGTCCCTGTCGTCACGCACCCATAAACTACTTGATCCGATAAACCCGCTTTCGTATTTACCATTTGGGCAGCGATCATCTCTGCCGCACATTGCCCCAAGCCTGATTTAATATTTTCATTTTTTGCCTCCACTAACAACAGCACAGGCGATCGCACTTCGTAGGAATCCTTAATGGCGCTGAGAATATAGTCACAGTAGCCTGTTAATCCCTGCGTAGGATCAATATTAAATTCTGTGCCAGAGAAAAAACCAATTTCATAATTTAGTTGGCGACGCACCTCAAGCAGTACAGGAGAAATTACCATTTCTGACCGTGCTTTTTCGGTGTTGATTGCGGTCGCTAGTGCTAAGTTTTCATCCAGTGATTTTATTAAATAATCACTTGCTAGAGTGGGTGAAATGTTAGAAAAAAGACTTTTGGGTTCTTCTACAACTAGCCCAAAAGCTTCTCGAACACGAGATAGGGTGAAGTCGCTATAAGCCATGTAAATTTAGCGTGGTAGCAGATATTCTGATTTTAATCCAAAAAAAGAGCGGCGCGTCGCGCCGCTCTTTTTTTAAGTTAAAGCGGCTGCGCCACCAACTACTTCCAGAATTTCTTGAGTAATAGCGGCTTGACGTGCTTTGTTGTACTGTAAGGTGAGCGACTTGATCAGGTCACCTGCGTTCTCTGTCGCATTGCTCATTGCTGTCATACGCGCAGCCAGTTCGCTGGCAATAGACTCTTGCAATGCACGCAGGATTTGGTTGCTGAGGTATAGAGGCAATAAAGCATCAAGGATTTGTTCGGGGTTTTGCTCAAAGATTAATTCTTTGGGTAATTCTTTGACCGTAATTTCCCTTGTCTCACGCTCGACTTGGAACTTACCACCACGAGTAATCAGGCGGAAGATCTCGTCATCATGAGGCTCTAGACCCTGTGGTTCTAAGGGTAATAAAGTTTGGACAGCAGGACGAGAGCTAATCAAGGATACAAAGCGGGTGTAGATCAACTCAACACGGTCAATTACGCCACCTAAAAATGCTGAGGTGATTTCATCGCCGATCGCATTGGCTTCAGCCGCATTAGGAATTTGGTTGAGGTTGGTAAACTTAGCGGCGATCGGTTGATCGCGACGGGCAAAGTATTGTGTAGCCTTACGACCGACCAAAATAAAGGTGTAATTAATACCTTGTTCCTTTAGTTCTTTTGCTCTAGCCTCAGCACGACGAATAATTGTTGAATTATAGCCACCACAAAGACCGCGATCGCCTGAAATTACCAGAAGACCAACAGTTTTAACAGGACGTTTGTCGAGTAAAGGCAGACTAACATCCTCGAAAGTGATGCGCTGCTGGAGTCGATAGAGAACTTGTGCTAAGCGATCGGCAAAGGGACGGGTTGCTAAAACTTGCTGCTGAGCGCGTCTGACCTTTGCGGCGGCGACGAGACGCATTGCTTCAGTAATCTTGCGAGTATTCTTAACAGTACCGATGCGATCGCGGATAGATTTGAGGTTAGCCATGAAACTAAATTGCTACTTGCTATGGGAATACTATGGAAATTTTGGATATCACAGAAGACACTAGAGTATCTTAATAAAAAATTGCGCCTTCAAACCGCAAACTGTTATATATCCTTGAAATTGATTAGCATAGAATTAAATGCGCTGACGCGCATTTAATATTTGAGATTTGCAAATAACCTTTTAATCCCTTGATATGATCGCTTCTTCGCCTTTTTTCACTCTAAGTAACCAAATATCTGACTCTACGGGTTCATCTGACGATCTGCTCGAAATTGCAGGTCGTAAGTTCCGATCTCGACTCATGACTGGCTCAGGTAAATATGCTAATTTTGATGTGATGCGTCAAGCAATCGAGGCTAGTGGTTGCGAAATTGTTACAGTGGCAGTACGACGGGTACAAACCAATGCGGCAGGACATGAAGGTCTGGGTGAAGCGATCGACTGGAGCAAATATTGGCTCTTGCCAAATACCGCAGGTTGCCAAACTGCCGATGAAGCGGTACGCGTAGCAAGATTAGGTCGGGAGATGGCGAAAATTTTGGGGCAAGAAGATAATAATTTTGTCAAGCTAGAAGTAATTCCCGATCTTAAATATTTACTGCCCGATCCCCTAGGTACTTGTAAAGCAGCCGAACAATTAGTCAAAGAAGGCTTTGCAGTCTTGCCTTATATCAATGCCGATCCACGACTAGCCAAAACC